>DMXI01000112.1 GCA_003483885.1 Microscillaceae bacterium | reverse complement strand
GCAGAACGCCACATACCACCCGATACCCCACCAGCGAAAATGATATTTTCATCGTTGCGGTCAATAGCTAAAGCACGCGTACGCCCACCTACATTGAAAGGACCTCTTTGCTTCCAATTTTCAACTGGGATTAAGTTTTGAGAGGCCGAACGTCTACTATGTGCCTGTCTGTCTAATTCATAGGCGAATTTTAATTCTTCACCTCGAGAAAGCATTAATTTAGTGCTGGGATCAGCATACATCAAACGATTGTACTCGTTCTTGTCTATACGCTTGCCTTCTTTGGTTTTAAGTATCCCTTTTTTACTTAGTTTCCCAAAGTCAATATTTTGGGCAAAGCCTGAGTAGGACAGGCCTACTGTGAGCAGTAAAATAAAAATGTTTCGTAGTTTGTTGTAATACATATACTTACTTTTAAAAAAACGGTAAAATGTTTATAAGTATTCTAAACTATGACAACATTGGGGGTTAGCCTAAAATGAAGGGTAAACAAAAAGTAAACAGTAGATTTTTAGGAGTAAATTTTTATAGGGAAAGGGGGGAATAAGGATAACCAAGGTATTTGGAAAGGGTTGATAAACAGCGAAATACCTTATTGTAAAAAGTATACAAGCCTTATACGGATATTTTTGCATTTTGTTACAAATATTTTAGTGAAAAATGTATGGGTAGTATAATAATACACTTGAATAAAAATATTTGTACTAACAGAATGCTAACAGTTAAAAGGATTACATTTAAAAAAGTTTGTTTTAATCAATAAAAGTAGTGTTGGGTTCAGTGAAACGTGTATTTTCTAAAAATGACTTTCACTGAATCCAACACTATTGGTTTTTCTAATATAAATTAAAGGGGTTATTGCCAAAATAACCATAAAAAATCTCGCTCAGTTTGGGCGAGATTTTTTCATTTGGCCAAGGATATTTAGTGGCTGGCTTGAAAAAATAACTACACTAACAGATTGCTAACAGGAGATATATTGACAAATGAATGCTATGGCCTTTATTCAATAGTAAATAAAGCACAAACATCATCACCAGCTTATTGTAAACATTTGTTGTATTTTATATATGCCAAAAAACCTTACTCAGTTTGAGTGAGGTTTTTTTACTTAAGTAAGGCAGGTTTGCTTGTGTATGACAACTGAAGTCTAACACATTGCTAACACTATAATTCATTACTACCCAGGTTTAATAGGCTATTCATGGTAATACCGCATACGTTTTTTGGAATCATACATATTCATCCCGCCACTAAGCAGTTTAAATATTACTATTGATGGGCTATTATAAATTATTAATCACTCTTTTTATTTGGTTTGGGGGAACCATTTTTTGTCACGCACAACAAACTTTGTCAATCCAGGATATTGGTGAAATATATAACCTGAGTACACACATTACTTATTTACAGGATCGTACTCAGAAGTTAACTTTCAAGCAAATCCTTAATCCCTGCTATCAGCAACAGTTCAAAGCCAATACGCAAACTGTGCTACACCTGGGTACTACCAACACCTCGGTATGGGTCAAAATGAAGGTCAAACTACAAACCAGAGAAAATGCATCGTATTTTCTGGAATTGACAAATGCCATGATGGATGTGGCAATATTTTACCAAAAATTACCAGATGGATCATACAAAAAGGTGCAAACTGGAGATCATTTCGACTACAATACACGCCTGATTAAAAATAATAATTACCTCTTCAAATTAGCCCTTCAGCCCGAAGAAACCCAAACCTTCTACCTGCATTGTCAAGGCAAAGGCGTGTTTTTTATAGATTTAAGAGTAGGAAGCAGCCAAGCTTTGATGGAGACCAAACACCAGGAAGATCTCTTTATGGGTGTATATGTGGGAATTATGTTGCTGGCCATTATCTACAATCTTTTTATCTATTTGTTTGTACGCGAACTGGCCTACATTTACTATGTCACGTACATTGCCACGGTTTTGCTGGCTTCTATATATGGCAAAGGGCTGGCACTGGAGTTTTTATGGCCCAATCAAGTCTGGCTCAATGATTATTCTCCGACCTTGATTACCGTCAATTTTTTGTCAGCTTGTTTGTTTACCAACCGCTTTTTGTCCGCAAAAAAATATGCACCCAATTGGCGAAAAGCCAATTTTGTAGTGATGGGGATATTTTCCTGCAATTTAATCATCAACCACACCAATTATTTATTAAGCCTATATGTTTTACAAATAGGAGGAAGTATTACCGGAGTATTGGCGATTTGTATGGCGACAGCAGTATTACGCAATGGCTACCAACCCGCCCGTTTTTATTTATTGGCCTGGAGTGTGCTCATTTTATTTTTTATTGTGACTGCTTTCAAAAATATGGGCATTATTCCATTAAAGGGCTCAATCATTAATTTTGCTTTGGAGTTTGGCTCAGCCATTGAGGCACTGTTGTTATCTGTGGCTTTGGCCGATAAGCTTAATTACTACCGAAAAGCCAAACAAAAAGCTACTCAACTTATGCTGATGGCCCAACAACGCAACCAGAAAATTCTGGAAAACCAAAATAGATTACTAGAGCAAAAAGTAAAAGAAAGAACAACCGAAATCATTGATCAAAATCATCAACTGGAGCTTCAGAAAGAGGAAATCATCTTGCAAAAGGAAGAAATCAGTCAACAAGCCGAAAACCTCAAATCTGCCAATGATCAGTTAATATCACTCAGTGAATTTAAAGAACTCATGACGGGGATGATTGTGCATGACCTCAAAAACCCACTCAATAGTATCATTGGTTTGTCTAACGGAGCCAGTCATAATCAGCAACTCCAGTTTATCCATCAATCGGGGCGTCAAATGCTCCACATGGTAATGAATATCCTGGATGTACAAAAGTTTGAAGAGACCGAGGTGCCCATGGCTATTGAGAACCATGGTTTACTGGAAATGATCCAGGATGTCATCAATCAAATACAGTTATTGGCAGATGAAAAAAGCATTCATCTCGAGTTGAACGTAGCCCCTGATATGTTCCTGAAAGTAGACTATGACCTTATAAGCCGGGTTTTTATCAATCTATTAAGCAATGCCATTAAGTACACCCCTTCGGGAGGCAAAATTGTAATTAATAGCGAAGCTACCTCGACCCAACAAGAGTTTGGTAAAATCAGCATTCGGGACGAAGGCCCAGGGATTGCTTCTGATCAAATCGCCCATATATTCAGCAAATTTGGCCAAACCAATGCGCGCAAATCGGGAGGAGTTCGATCTACTGGACTGGGACTTACTTTTTGTAAAATGGCAGTAGAAGCTCATCAAGGTACCATTGGGGTCGATTCAGCCCTTGATCAAGGCAGTACCTTTTGGCTTACCCTGCCAATAGGCCAAGGGGTTGCTACTACCCAAGAAACTACGAATCAAACAAATAGCCCACAGAAAGACCTTTTTGACTTTTCCAGCGAAGAATCTAACCTGCTGAAACAAATAATCCCTAAAATTGAGCACTACGAAATTTATGAGCTAAGTGCAATCAAAACTGTACTGGATCAACAATCCTGGGACACTTATCCTAATTTGGTTGCTTGGCGACAAACCCTCGAAAACGCCTTATACGATTGGAACGAGGAACGATTTAAGCATTTAGTAGAATTGGCTTAATTGAAATAAAGCTAACAAAATGCTAACATTTTTTTTCTTTAATTTTTATGTAATGCCTTTTTAAGGTGTCCTATCAACTTGTTTTCTCTTTCAGTTCTAACAAAATGCTAACGTATGATTTGGTTACAAATCCATTGTTAGTGGTATTTCCCTTAAAGAATACTCATCACAATTTATCAACACGGAATTGTTAATCGAACTGGATTTATGGATGAATTAAAATATTTGCAAGGGATCAGGAAATACTTTGCTATGCTATTGTTTATAGGATGTTTGGGAGCCTCAGGTGTTTTGCAAGCTCAAGGTCTCGAGTGGGCCTTCAACATTCGGCAGGCAGCTGGGGTAAAAATGGCCCACGATGCCAGCAACAACCTATATGTAACTGGAACTTTTGGGTCTACCAATGGCGATTTTGACCCGGGAAGTGCGACCGCCAACCCTGGTAATGTAGGATCAAACGATGTATTTGTAGCCAAATATAATAGTACTGGTCAATTGGTTTGGGTATTTGGCATTGGTGACAATACCACCAATCAAGTGAACGATATTGCCTTGGATGCCAGCGGTAATATTTACCTCGTAGGCAGTTTCTCTAACGCTTCTTTTGATTTTGATCCTGGTGCCGGAACCGCCAATGCTACTTTCAATGCCGGGAGTGACGCTTATATTGCCAAGTATAACAATAATGGAGATTTTCAATGGGTAAAAACCATTCAGGGTGCAGGCACTGAGGTGATCCATGCCGTACAAGTAGATGCCAGCAATAATATATACGTTACTGGATATTTTAGTGGTACTGCTGACTTTGATCCAGGCGCAGGTACTGTTACGCTTAATAGTAATAATAATGGAGATGACATTTTTATGGCCAAATATGATGCCAGTGGAAACTACCAATGGGCGACCAAAATAGGAGGCAGTGGGAATGAGCGAGGGTTAGATTTGGCGCTGGATGCCAGCAATAATGTATATATCACGGGTTATTTTGCTGGTACGGTAGATTTTGACCCCGGTACAGGCGTCGCTTCTTTAACTGCTTCGTCTGGTATTGCTACTTTTTTTGCCAAATACAATAGCGATGGAGACTACCAATGGGCCTACCATATCAACACAATTAGTAGTAATGGACTAGGCATTGCCATAGACAATAATAACGATGTATATATTACTGGGTTTCTAGGTTTGGGAAGTAACATAGATTTTGACCCAGGGGCAGGTACAGTGTTGCTGAGTAATGCCAATTTTACGGCAGATATTTTTGTGGCCAAATATTCCAGTGCAGGAGCTTATATATGGGCATTCAATATTGCCGATGGACGAGGAGTAGATTTAGTTCACGACAATAGCAATCATGTATATATCACGGGTTATTTTACTGGAAGTAATATTGATTTTGATCCAGGAGCAGGTACCACTGCCTTGACTGCCTCCCAAAACGATGCATTTATGGCCAAGTATTCTTCGGCTGGGGCATTGCAATGGGCGTACAATATAGGTGGAACCTCTGCTAAGTTTGGTCAGGGAATTTCGGTAGACAATCAAGACAATGTGTACATTACCGGAATAATGCAAGGAGGAACCAGTGATTTTGACATAGGGGCTGGTACGACTAATCTCACAACTACTGGTGGGGAGGAAGATGCCTATCTTGCCAAGTATTGTCAGAATGGCCCTGGCGCTGCCGGAACCATTACCGGAACTGCAACGCTTTGTGGAGGTCTGACTGGCGTAACCTACACCATTCCGGTAGTAGAACGAGCTACTGGATATACCTGGAGTGTACCTTCAGGAGCCACCATTGTATCAGGAGATAATACCAACTCTATTACTGTAGATTTTGGTAGCACAGCCAGCAGTGGCAATATCACCGTAACTCCTACCAATGGCTGTGGAAATGGAACCATTTCGCCAAACTTTGCCATTGCTGTCACCGCTTTAGCTGGAAGTGCGGGTACCATTAGTGGTACCTCTGTAGTGTGTGCCAATCAAGCAGGCGTTATCTATACAGTACCTACCATTGGCAATGCTACCGAATATATCTGGAGTTTGCCTACTGGTGCATCTATCACCTCGGGGACCAATACCAATAGCATTACCGTAACTTTTGGCACTACGAGTGGCAATATTACCGTACAGGGAAAAAACAGTTGTGGTACAGGAAATGTATCCACTAGTTTTCCCGTTACCGTAAGTGCTTCAGCCTCCCCAACTGCTAACATCAGTGCAAATGCCACTACTGCTTATGTGGGGAGTAGGGTAGTGTTTACTTCTACTGTAACCGACGAAGGCAGTAGTCCAGCTTATCAATGGCTGGTAAACGGTACCGCAGTCAGTGGGGCTACTTCAGCCACATTTACTAAGAATGACCTAGGCAATGGCGACAAAGTGAGCCTTGAACTAACGTCTTCTTTTAGTTGTGCTACAGTAGCGAAGGTTGTCTCCAACGAAGTTGTCATGAACATTCTGTCAGAACAAACCCCTCCATCTCTGGCATATGCTTTCAATCTTGAGAATATATACCCCCGAGCCATCACGACCGATGCTGCCGGGAACCTATACATAACCGGGATATTTGATGGTACCCGTGATTTTGACCCAGGAGCAGGGGTCACCAATATAACTGCTACAGGTGTACAGGCGGGTTTTGTAGCCAAATATGATGCAAATGGAGCCTATCAGTGGGCATTTGCTTTAGGAAGTACTACCAGTGCAGGAGGTCTCGATATCAAACTAGATAAGCATGGCAATGTGCATGTGACAGGATCTTTTGGTAAAACGGTGGATTTTGATCCAGGAGTAGGCATTGCTAACCATACTGCCCAAAATACCAATCACTCAGACATATTTTTGGCTAAGTATGACAATGATGGCAACTACCTATGGTCTAAATCTATGGGAGGGACTTTAAGTGAGGCTGGTACTGATTTGGAAATAGACGACGCTGGAAATATTTATTTAGCAGGAAATTTTGAAAGCGCTACCATTGATATGGACCCTGGAACAGGAACTGCTACATTAACCAATGCTAAAAATGCTACATTGAATGCCACAACTGATTTATTTGTAGCGAAATATGATGCCAATGGAGACTACCAATGGGCGTTTAATATTGGGAAAACCGCAGGTGAAAGTGTAAATGATATAGCACTCGATAGTGAGGATAATATCTATATTACTGGAGCGTTTGAAGGTTCCGACATAGACTTTGACCCGGGAGCGGGAGTAGCGGCTATGAGTGGTCCTGGGCGTCAGTTTTATATCGCTAAATATTCTAGTGCGGGGGCATACATATGGTCTTATAGTTTTGACGATACAGGTTCCAATTTTGGCTCAGGGTTGGTGATAGATAATCAGAACAATGTGTATGTTACTGGATCATTGGGTAGTGGGGCCAACGCAGATGCTGATCCGGGACCAGGAGTAGTGTCTTTGACCAACCAGGAAACCAGTACCCAGGACGCTTTTGTGATCAAGTATGCCGCAGATGGTACCTACCAATGGGCTTTTTCCATCCCAGAGTGTACCAGAGTCAGTCCAACACTTGATAGTGACAATAATTTGTTCCTTGTAGGTAATTTTACCGACGATGCAACATCCATAGACTTTGACCCAAGTACTTCCTTAGCTACTTTAAGCAGCCAAGGTGGTAAAGATGTTTTTCTGGCAAAATATAATACCAATGGTGATTATCAGTGGTCAAAAAGCATAGGAAACACTAATGATGACAGTGGATTAGCTTTGAGCATTCCTGTTGGAAGCAATGCTTTGTATATATTGGGATTATTTAAAAGCACCAACATCGATACTGACTTAGGAGCAGGAACAAATATGCTCAATAGGTTAAGCTCAATCGAAGATAGCTTTATTGCTAAATATCAATTAGCACCTGGAGGAGCACAAACTATATCAGGCGCAACCTCAGTATGTATAAATGCCACTGGAGTTACTTATAGTATTCCTGCCATTACCGGAGCCACAAGTTATACCTGGACAGTTCCTGCAGGTGCCAACATTTCGGCTGGTGCGGGTACCAATTCCATTACGGTTATCTTTGGTAGTGCAGGTGGCGACATTACCGTCAAAGGAATCAATAGCGTAGGAGATGGGGTAACAACTACTTTGGCTGTAACGGTCAACCCATTGGTAACACCTACAGTGAGCATCAGCGCTTCGGCCACCACCATTTGTGCGGGTAGCCCTGTAACCTTTACGGCCACCGCTACCAACGGGGGAACCAACCCAATATTTGAGTGGCGACTTAACGGAACCAAGATAGATGGAGAAACGGCCGCTACTTTGACCAAATCGGACCTAAAAAATGGTGATAAAATAACTGTAGTATTGACTTCTTCTGAATCTTGTGTCACTACATCCACTGCTACTACCAACGAACTCACCCTGATTGTCAACGACGTGTTGACACCTGCAGTAAGCATTACCTCCGATGATGCGGACAATAATATTGCCGAAGGTACCAATGTTACTTTTACTGCTACGGCTACCAATGGAGGTTCCAATCCCACTTATCAATGGCAAGTGAATGGAGTAGATGTGGCTGGAGCCAATGCTCCTTCTTTTGTAACGGCCACGTTGCAAAATAGCGACAAAGTAACCGTAGTAATGACTCCCTCTGAGACTTGTGTAACCAGTACCAATGTTACTTCCAATGAAATCGTGATGTCAGTAGGCAACGTTCTGACCAGTATTGGCGGGCAATTGACAAATGTAGTGTTAAGTATTTATCCCAATCCATCCATAGAAAAAGCTTCTATAAGTATAAAAGGAAAAGCATTGACCCACATTCAAGTGGATATTTTTGATGCACTAGGACGTAAAGCTGACATCCAACAGGGGACTTTAGTAAATGGGACATTTGAACTTAAAGTAGGTCATCTGGCCGAAGGAAGATATGTGTTAAAAATTCACTTAGGCAATGAGGTAGTTACCCGTAGTCTGGTGAAACAATGAGTTAATTAATTATTGAGAATCCTCGAAAGACTCCATCATTTTGGTGGAGTTTTTTTTATGAATATAGTATAACATTTTTTTCAAGAATGTAGCATGTATCTTAATTGTAAGTGTTTGATTAACTTATGTTTAAATGTTAATTGTTTTTGCCAAATTCTAACAAGTTACTAACAAGGAAAGTAGTGATAAACACTTAAGTATTCCCTTCTTTGTATGATAGTTGACAATAGATCAACGATTATCTAAACGTAAGACATTCAAGAATAAATTATAGTAAAAAACGTGAAAATGCTCCGCCATATTGGTGGGGCTTTTTTTATGCACTTAGTTTTCATTAAATCTAACATAATACTAACGAGTTTTGATTTACTTTTTGCGTAATTTCGTGTTTAAATATATGATATACAGATGGTTAAAAGAAGTGTTTTTTTATTTGATTACTAACAATGTACTAACACTTAAAACAAGGACATATCTATACCTTTTACCTTCTTTGTGTAGAGTTGATGAACGTTTTTTTATACTTAAAGGCTAAGAGCAAATGCAGTGATACCAGCCACTATGAAACCTCAAAAGCCTCAAGAATAATTACTTATCTATGATTTCATACAAAAATTTAACAACAACGTTTCGTTTCCTTGCTTTTATATGGATTCCTCTGTTAGGAACTTTATCTACGAAGGCTCAAGGATTAGAACAAGTGTTTGGTATTCGTCAGGCCAGTGGTACCAAAATTATTCATGATAACAACGGTTATTTCTACGTAACCGGAACATATAACTTGACCAACGGAGATTTTGATCCAGGTGCGCCTACCGTGAATTTGCCTCATCAGGGGCAAAATGATGTATTTGTAGCGAAATATACCAGTGCTGGACAATATGTATGGGCTTTTGGCATTGGTGATAACAAGGCTAATACCGTAAATGATATGGCTATAGATGCCAGTGGTAATATTTACATTACCGGCGTCTACAGCAGTAATGCCCTGGATTTTGACCCTGGAGCAGGTACAGCTACTCCGGGCTTTACCGGAATCGGCAATGCCTATCTGGCCAAGTATAACAGTAATGGCGATTTTCAATGGGTAAAAACCATTCAAAGCAATCTAGAGTCTGAGATCAATGCCTTGGTATTGGATGCCAGCGCTAATATTTATGTAGCAGGATATTTTGAGGGAACCAATGTAGATTTTGATCCTGGAGCAGGCACTGCCAACCTAAATAGCACTGGAAAAGATATTTTCCTGGCCAAATACGATACCAACGGCGACTATCAATGGGCCAATGTCTTAAGTGGTACTAGCACTGAACGAGTTCGTGACATTGCAGTGGATAAGAATAATCAATTATTGATTACGGGTTTCTTCAATGGTACCTTAGCCTTTGACCCTGGTGTAGGGGCAGCTACCTTTACTGCCAGTGGGGTGGATGTGTTTTATGCCAAATACGACAACACCGGCGCGTATCTGTGGGCTAAACAGATTGAAGGTGGGGTTACTACCATTCCTGAAAGTATAGCCATTGATGGCAATAATGATTTATACATCACCGGTAGTTTTTTTGGTGGAGATGTAGATTTTGACCCTGGTACTGGCACCGCTATACTGAGTAATTCCGAATTTAAAAGCTATATTTTTGTTGCCAAATACAACAACGATGGTGACTATCAATGGGCTTTTAGTATTGAGCGGGGTATTGGTTATGAGCTCACTACTGACCAAAGCAACAACTTGTATGTGACTGGTTCTTACAGTGGTAATAATAAAGATTTTGATCCTGGTACTGGTGTCGCCACCTTGACAAGCAATGGTTCTTCGGATGTATTCATGGCCAAATATACCAGTAATGGAGCCTACCAATGGGCGCACAGTGTAGGTAGCGGGAATACCGACGTAGGGTATGGTATTGCAATTGATAATGAAGAAAATATATACATTACTGGAGTAATTAAAACAGGTGACAGCAACTTTGATTTTTCAGGTGGAACAAATAACCTTACCGTAGCCAATACAGAACACGGTGCCTACATAGCCCGCTATTGTCAAAAAACTTCTATAGGGAGTACCACCGGGGCTATTACTGGCAAGGGAGCCGTTTGTGCAGGCCAAACAGGCGTGGTGTATACTATGCCGGCAGTAAGCGGGGCCACGGGGTATGACTGGGTACTTCCAGCTGGGTTCTCCATTACAGCAGGTGAAAATACCCACACCATTACGGTCGATATTAGCAATACTGCCAGCAATGGCAACATCACTGTCACCCCCAAGAATGCTTGTACTACGGGCACCACTTCAGCCAATTTTGCGGTTACGGTTACGCCATTAGTAGGAGTTGCCGGAACCATTACTGGGCTAAATTCAGTCTGTGCCAATCAAGCTGGAGTGATATACACAACACAAGCCATTACCAACACCACTGGCTACGATTGGTCACTTCCCGCAGGAGCCACCATTGTAGCAGGAGATAATACCAATACCATCACCGTAAACTTTGGTGCTGCAAGTGGAAACATCACCGTAAAAGGCACCAACAATTGTCATAATGGTGTTGTTTCTGCTGATTTTGCCGTAGCAGTCAATGCTTCTATCACCCCCACAATTACCCTAGAGGCATCAGCTACCCTTATCAATGCAGGCAATGAAGTAAGCTTTACCACTACTCATACCAGTCCTGGCCTCAATCCCACTTATCAATGGTATATCAATGGGCAACCTATAGCGGGTGCTACCACCAGTACATTCGTTACAAGTGATTTAGCTGAAAGCGATAAAGTAACAGCTACCATGACCTCTTCGCTGAGTTGTGCTTCACCTGCTACGGTTACTTCTAACGAAATTACAATGACCGTAAAAGCGTTGCAAGAACCTTTGGGTTTGGTAGAAGCTCATTATTCAGAAAAATTCAATGTGAGTGATATACATGTAGATCAAGACCAAGAGATGTACTTGGTTGGGGGAGTGTACGATACTATAGATATAGACTTTGGGCCAGGTGTTTTTGAAGTAAAACCTTCTACCAGTGTTGATCTTTTAGTGGCAAAATACGATGCCCAACGAAACCTAATCTGGGCGCATAACCTGGAGGGCAAGGTTTCTACCGATATTGTTTTAGGTAATGATGTTACTACCGATAACGACGGCAATGTATACGTTACAGGATCTTTGAATGGAACTATAGATTTTGATCCAGGAACAGATATAGTAGCACTTACCAGTCAGGGAAGTTCAGATATATTTGTAGCCAAATATGATTCTAATGGCAATTATGTCTGGGCCAAAAGCTTTGGGGGAGAATATCAGGATATAGGGACTTTGATAAAAATAGACAAAAACGGAAATGTTTTTATAAGTGGCCATTTTCTGAGTACCATCGATTTTGGGGTAGCCACACTTACTCGTCGTGGTGGTTTTGGTCAAGATACATTTGTGGCAAAACTCAATAGTAATGGCGAGAGCCAATGGGCATTTAGCTTGGCTTCTGATAACATTGATCAAGTGTATGATTTAGTGTTAGATAATAATGATGAGGTGTATGTAACTGGAATATACAAAGGGAAAGACCTGGATTTAGACCCTGGTGCTGGAGTAGTAAAGGCCGCTGACCCTAAAATAAATCTGACCTTGTTTTTTATGGCCAAATACACCAATGATGGGAATTACCTCTGGTCGCATCATTTTGAGGGTACAAGATATGCTAATTCTTCATCTTCTGGGCAATCATTGGTGATTGATACCCAAAACAATGTATATGTCAGCGGTTATTTAGGTGGAGGAGCTAGTGAGGACTTTGATCCTGGGACAGGCACCCATGTGCTCAATGGCCGTGGTTATTTCGTAGCCAAATATGCCAGCGATGGTACGCATCACTGGGCATTCAAGATTCCACTAGTAAGTTCAGCCTTTCTTGCCATCAACAGCAAAGATGAACTATTTGTAAATGGTCACACAGGTGCTGGGGTGAGAGATTTTGACCCCAGCACTGGTTTTGCCAATCCGGATCGTCACGGAAACGAAGATATATTTTTGGCCAAGTACAACAGTGATGGAGCGTTTCAATGGGTGAATACTATTGGGGGAACTGATCATGAATCTGCTCGAGAAATAATCATACCCACTGGTTCCGATGAAATCTACCTGCGAGGGTATTTCAATAGTGACACTATAGATGTGGATCTAGGAACAAAAACTTACGAACTATTTCAGCAAAAAGATAGTTTTAATCATCATTTTTTGAGCATTTACAGCGAAAGCCCCAAGGCTGCCGGACCCATTAGCGGCACTACTTCAGTATGCCTCAACCAAACCGGGGTCACTTACACCGTACCTACTATTGCCAACGCTACGAGCTATCTATGGACATTACCTAAAGGAGCCACCATTGTAGCTGGCGAAAATACCAATAGCATTACCGTTAATTTTGGTACCGAAAGCGGAGTGATTACTGTAAAAGGTACGAATGGTTTGTTGGAAGGAAACACATCTGCTGAGTTAGCAATAAACGTAGGGTTGGCCACTCCATCGGTAAATGTTACTTATAGTGCCACCTCTCAATGTGAAGGAGCTACTTTTACTTTCACTGCCAACCCAACCGATGAAGGAATCAGCCCAACTTATCAATGGAAGTTAAATGGATTAGAAATAGCAGGAGCCACCAAAACTAACCTTATCAGGAGTGATTTAAAAAATGGAGATCAGGTCAGCGTTGTGTTAACCTCCTCACTCACTTGTGTAACCACTCCCCAAGCCACCTCCAATACCGTAACTGTTCTCAGAAGTGAGAAATTAACTCCCTCAGTACTCATAACCTCCGATGCCATCGATCATACCATCAACGCTGGAACTGATATCACTTTTACAGCTACGGCTACCAATGGAGGAGCCAGTCCTGTTTATCAATGGCAGATCAATGGAGTAGATGTGATTGGTGAAACCGCAGCTACTTTTACCGCTACAAATTTGTTGGTCAATGGTGACAAAGTAAATGTTATACTCACCTCTTCCTTGGCCTGTGTAACAAGCGATATAGTAACTTCTGAGCCAATTACTGTCACGATCAAAGAAATAGCCACTGCTTTAGCTGATCATCTAACTAGCACCCAGTTACACACCTTCCCCAATCCTGCGATAACGCAAGTGTTTTTCCAAGTCAATGACAATACAGCTAATAATATTCAGGTACAATGCTATGATGCCTTGGGAAGGTTAATAGAAACCACTCAAGGGGCACTTTCCAATGGACAATTTGTGCTCAATATTGCGCACTGGGCTAAAGGAAAATATACCCTGAAAATTAGCCTTGGACAAGAAGTGGTAGTCCGAAAAATTATTAAAGATTAATCATTCAAATTTATTTCAAAACGAACATTTAAACCGATGAAAAAAGCAATAACATATATCACTTATTCATTTATTGCATGTTTTATGATCGCTTGCAATACCAGTGATGCTCCAACTCCTGATACGCTTTCAGAACTAGTCAATAAATGGAAGGTAGAAAGTGTTTTATTTGGTTCAACCGACGTGACTGCTCAATACACCAATTACACCATTGAATTTAAAGAAGACAACACTTATTTGCTTACCAAAGCCGATGGTAGTAGTGAAGCTGGGAGCTGGACTGTATCTTCTGACAACAAAACCATTACGATTACGCCCACAGGAGGGACTGCTATTAACTTTACTGAGGCGACCATTAGTGCCACTAAATTAACCTACAATGCCGAAGAGGTGAGTGCAAAGACGGGTACAGTTGCTGTTACCTTTACCTTAGTTCCGGCATAAAACATCTTCATTTTTGATTGATGACTTTATAGGAGAGCAGATGGGTTTCGTTTGCTCTCTATTTGTTTAGGAGCGCTAGTTGTATTCAATAAACTAAACGCTTACTTGATAGCATAAAAATGAACTTTACAGGTTAAGTAACTTTTTAGTGGTATAATACTGAGCAAAACTTTGAATTTGTTCTTCTGTACCCAGCACAATCATTACATCCTCTTCCGAAATTTGAGTACTGGGATGAGGGTTAATAGTAAAACTGCGGAGTTCACCTGCCTTGAAAGCCATAATAGTAGCCCCACTTTTTTTCCGAATATCCAAATCCATAATACTTTTCCCCCGAAAATTCTCTTTCATATCCTCATAACTAAATTCTTCGAGCTTGAGCTTTCCGGTTCCGCTAATCATATCTAAAAACTCTACTACCCCTGGTTTGGTAATTAAGTTGGCCATATAAGTCCCCCCGATTAAATCAGGGCGTACCAAACGATTAGCCCCTGCTCGTATAAGCTTGCTTTCGGCACTTGTTTCATTGGCTCTTGCTACGATATTAATGCGAGGATTCATTTGGCGAGCCGTCAAAGTTACAAATACACTGTCAGCATCTTTGGGTAATGTGGTAATCAATGCTTGGGCATGTTCTACCCCAGCGGTTTTCAAAATCTCGTCATGCGTTGCATCTCCTTCAATAAACACAAAGTCATTTTGAGGCGTTTCTCGCATGAGTTCAGGGTCTTGTTCTACTACTACAAAAGGGATATTGTTTTTCTTCAGTTCTTCACAAGCCCGAATACCATTTCTTCCAAACCCGCAAACAATGACATGATCTTTCATTTTCTTGACTCTTCTTATACTGTTGTAATTGTTTAATATTTCGCGAAGCTCTCCTTCAAACAAATAAGTAGTTAATACTGAGGCAAATAAGGCAAACAGCCCCAGATTGATCACAATGTAAAAAGAGGTAAATAGCCTTCCTGCATCCGATAGTGGATGCACTTCACTAAAACCTACAGTGGCAATGGTGATCACGGTCATGTACAAAGCATCTACAAAAGTGTAGTCTTTCTCGAGAAACATAAAACCCGCAATGCCAATCCCAATAC
>DMXI01000681.1 GCA_003483885.1 Microscillaceae bacterium | reverse complement strand
CTTCGCGCTACTCTTGCTCCCCGCTCCCTGTTCCTCTCTTCGCTTCGCGCCAACTTTTCACTTTTCATTTTTAGCTTTTCACCTATTTACACCCTCTCTCCAAATTCAATTTCGCCTTTTCGTTGCCTAGTTCTTTGGCTTGAATCCAGTCTGCGCACGCCTTTTTACCTTTGTTAAGTTGGTAGTAAATGTTGCCTCGATTGAGGTAGGCTTTGTCCATTTTGGGGTTTAGCTCAATGGCTTTAGAAAAATCGGCCAACGCTTCTTTATAATTTTTTTGTTCCAAGTGAGCCAATCCACGATTGTAGTATATTTTAGGAATATAGGGTTTGGCTGGATTCATATCTACGGCTCGCCCATAAGCTTTGATAGCCGCATTGTAATTTTGTAAGGCCAAATAAGCTTGGGCTTTACCCAAGTAGGCATTTACAAAGTTGGGCTTAAGCTCAATAGCCTTGTCATAATCTTTGATGGCTCCCTGATAATTTTGCATCCGTCTTTTGCTACGCCCTCTCTTTTGAAAAGCAATGGCCGAAAACGGTTGTTTCTCAATTACAGCATCGTATCTTTTGATAGAACCCAGGATATCCCCCCTAAGATAGCGAGCATTTCCCTCGTTGAGCAGTTCCAGCACTGTTTTTTCTTTTGGAGGGTCATTGGTTTCAGTTTGGCCAATAGCTACTCGGGCACCCAACAATAACATAACACAGAGGGTACTACAAATGGGGACAATGATGGTTTTCATAAAATTAGCAGATGATTCTAATCAGGTCGTTTAGTCCTCATAATTTAAGCAGGATCAGGCTGATTTCAAATGCCTACTCTTAAAACATTGGTAATTGCCCTGATTAATAACTAATTTTGGGTAAAAAACACTTAGAATATTATTCGAAGTCAGAACGACTTTGTGAAGAAAGGAAAAGAATAACAATGAGTAATGAAGAATTTTATAATTCGCTAAGGACTAAACTGGAAGATGTACATTCTTACCCAACCATGTATATGTTCAAATTCATCGTACCTTCATTGAGCGACAAGGTAGAAAAAGTAGCCGCCTTGTTTGGCAAAGAAGCCAATATTACCAATCGCCAATCAAGCAAAGGTAAATTTACCAGTGTAACGGTCAAAGTAGTGATGCTTTCGAGTGAAGAAATCATCCAAAAGTACAAAGAAGTAGCAAAAATTGAGGGCGTAATCATGCTCTAGTTTTTCGAATGTATACCTCTACAACCCAACAAGTCTATTTTATATTTTTTTCACTTTGTTGGGTTGTAAAACCTCCTCAATACAACCTACATATAACTATTGTAAGATTTAAACTTTTGTTTAACTTTCTTAACTACTTACCTATACATTTTCGAGAAAAACTTGTACTAAACCAAGTTTTTGATTTGGCAAATCTTTAAAACTACCAAATATAATTGTAAATAACCCATCTAATCGCTATATTTTAACCGTAATTCTTGAAAAATCACAAATTACCTACTCAGAATAAGCACCCTGCTGCTAGAGATTTACCAACTATTTTATCGGAATTATTCTGTTTATTATCTTAATTATAATTATTACCTAAACCCAAAAAAAGGAGAGATGTCATGACGAATAAAGAAAAAGCATTGGCGTGTTTCCGCAACGTTTACAAAATTGCAATAGCCGATGGTTATTTGGTCCGCGAAGAGAAAGAAATGTTGCTGGAAATGGGGCAAAAAATGGGCGTAAGTCGCTCGCAAGCCCGTGACATTATGCAAAAAATCAACCATCTTGATTTTATCATTCCTGTTGACCCACAGGAACAAGCTGAACACTTAGAATACATTATCCAAATGATGATGATTGATCATGAAATTCATGATCGTGAGTATGAGTTATGTTATGCTTTCGCAAAGAAAATTGGCAAAAACGAAATCATTTTACAAAGAATGATTGATAAAGTATCGCATGATATGAAGGTGATGCACTAATTATACATCACTTTAATATGTTGATCCCCTAATTGTGTATTCAGTTAGGGGATTTTAATTTTCGGCCTTTTTCTCCTCACAGTTCAGCCAACAAAACCTTCTGTTCATCGCCATATTTGGTGGTTTCTTCGCAAGCCTCTACCATTCGTTCATTGGCCTTTGTACATTTGTTTAGTAATTACACCATATAGACTTAACAAATTAACTATGGACAATCATTCATTGATACATACTTCCAATATTGTAATTCATGTAGTCGCCGGATCGTTGGCCTTGTTGCTGGGTACATTTGCTTTGCTTACCCCCAAGAGAAAAGGAGCACATACCCAGAGTGGGAAAATATTTCTAGGATTGTTGTCTATAGTCATTATTACTGGATTGATTGGTGTTTTTGGATTTGGTCGCAATACGTTTTTGCTGGTCATTACCGTATTAAGCGGCTATTTTGGGTTTTCTGGCTACCGTACCCTACAAACCAGGTCAAACCAACCCCAAGCCCTGGATGTGGTGGTCGCTTTCATGGCATTGGTTACCGTTGGTTACTTCCTATACTATTTTCGGTCTATTGGGATGATCTGGTCTCCGGTGATTATTTATAGTACAGTAGGCACTTTATTGATGGTAGTTGGGTATGATTTCCTGCGTTATCTTATTCCTTCGCCACGCTACCAAAGGCTATGGTTATATGAACACATTTTCAAAATGATTGGGGCGTTTTCAGCACTTCTATCGGCCTTTTCAGGCACTGTTTTCGAGCATTACCAGCCTTATAGTCAGTTCTTACCCTCGGTATTGGGCACCTTATTACAAATTGGCTTCATTACCTATTTTGCCCAACGATATCGTCAAAACTCTAAGTCACTAAAAGCCTCTTCCTAATTTTTTAAGCAAAGTATCTTCACCAGTTTTTGTACTTATATCCCAGTGAAGATATCTTTTATATCCTAGAAGTCTATCTGGCCATAAGTATCACCAAATACTACGTGCTTGACAGCATCCTGCCTTAAAAAATCGTGAGGAAAACCCAATTCAATAGCGCTTACTTCATTGAGCATATTCATTTGTGCTTCTGGAATCACAATATCTACACACCCAAGGCTATCTTCTATTTGAGAAGGCTTGCGGGCTCCTGCAATCGGGATCACGGTTTGATCTTGTTGCATTGTCCAACGCACCGCTACCTGGGCTGGGCTTACGCCTAATTCATCAGCCACTTTTACGACCGCTTCGGCAATTTTGGTACTGCGTTCATTGCGTCGGGCACTCCCCTCTTTTACTCTTCCCTCTTCATCTTTATTTTTTAAATACTTTCCAGTCAAGGCACCGCCGGCCAATGGAGCCCAAGGTGTCACTGCCAAGTCTAATGCTTTAGCCATGGGCATCAAATCGCGCTCGGGGGTACGTTGAATCAAACTATATTCAATCTGTAAACCCACGAAACGGCTCCAACCTCGAAATTCGGCAATGGTATTGGCCTGAGAAACAATCCAGGCAGGCGTGTCCGAAATGCCAATGTAATGGACTTTGCCCGAGCTTACCAAATCGTCTAACCCTCGCATAATTTCGTCTATGGGGGTAGAAAAATCCCAGGCATGTAGCCAAAGTAGGTCTATGTATTCGGTATTTAGACGTTTGAGACTGGCTTCTACCGAGCGCATCATATTCTTGCGATGATTCCCCGAAAAATTAGGGTCGTTTTGGCGGTCATACAATGTATATTTGGTAGCCAATACAAAATGGTCGCGATCGCTGTGGATAAACTCACCCACAAATTTTTCACTGGTTCCTTCGGTGTAGCGATTGGCCGTATCTAAAAAATTCCCTCCGGCTTTGGCATAAGCATCAAAGACTTGCTTTGATGTATCATAGTCAGCACCAGTGCCCCACTCGGTACCAAAGGTCATGGTACCCAGGCAAAGTTCGGATACTCGCAAGCCGCTTCTTCCAAAAAGTTTATAGCGCATTTTTTTTGACAATTAATGTTTGATGATTGATTCTGATTCATGTTAGGAGGAAAATTTGAGAAAGGCAATTGGTTTGATGGGAATTCTATTTTTTGCAATTTGAAAGCTCAACTGTATACCCGCGCTTAATAAACCTTTATGGCTTCCATTATTGACCTTATTCCTCCAGAAGCAAAGCTTACACCTGAGGCAATCAATACGCTAAAGGCTCAGATTCAAATCCAACAATACCCCAAGGGAACAATGCTCCTCAAATCGGGCTATATGCCCACCAAGAGCTATTTTGTAAAACAAGGCTTGCTTCGCAGTTTTGTGCTGGATGCCAAAGGCAAAGAACAAACGTTTATGTTTGCCCCCGAAGGTTGGATTATCTCAGATTTAGGAGCACTTACCTTCCAACAAAGCTCTCAATTATCTATAGAAGTGCTGGAAGATGCTACGGTAGAAGTAATCACCAACGATTTCTTTGAGATTTCGGAGGGGCTGTTATCCAGATTGGGGATTAATATCTCGAGGCTACTCATTAAACGTAATATGGTGCTCCAAAAGCGCATCATTATGCTGATGAGTGCTACTGCTGCGGAACGTTACCAAGATTTTGTAGAGACTTATCCCGATATTATGCAGCGGGTTCCCCTCAAAATGATTGCGACTTATTTAGGCATTACACCCGAAGCTTTGAGCAAAATCCGGGGAGAAATTGCCAAGAGTAATAGGTAAAACCTTTCTTAATCTAGATTAATTCGATCCCCATTCATTGCCCCTACCTTTGTGTTATTCACAACAATGAATCGACACATATGAACAGAAAAGATTTTTTACGTTTGGCTGGATCCACTTCACTCTTGTTTGGGTTAAACGGGTTGAATGAATTACATGGTTATTCTAAATCGCTAGAGGATACCGATCAAATGCCTGCGTTGTTTTTGGGTCATGGCAATCCGATGAATGCCATTGAGGAAAATGAATTTGTCAAAGGCTTTAGAGACATTGCGCAGACATTTCCCAGGCCCAAGGCGATTTTATGTATATCGGCCCATTGGTTTACCAAAGGCACCAAAGTAACTGCTATGGAAAACCCTCGTACCATTCACGATTTTGGTGGGTTTCCCAAGGCACTATACGAACAACAATATCCCGCTCCTGGCGATCCAACCCTGGCACAAGCAACCCAGCAATTGCTGCAGCCTGCTTCGGTAGCATTGGACCACGACTGGGGGCTGGATCACGGAGCCTGGACGGTGATTAAGCATTTGTACCCCAAAGCCGATGTACCCGTCATCCAGATGAGTATTGACTACAGCCAACCAGCTACTTATCACTTTGAATTGGCGCAAAAACTGGCGGTACTCCGAAAAAAAGGCATTTTGATTATCGGTAGTGGTAATATTATCCATAACCTGCGTTTGGTAGATTTTCGCAATGCTCATAAGGATAATTATGGGTATGATTGGGCCATAGAAGCTCGAGCAACTATTAATCAATATTTGCAAGAGGGGAATTATAAGCCCTTATTACAGTATGAAAAGCAGGGGAAGGCTTTTCAGCTAGCCATTCCTACACCTGATCATTATTTGCCCTTGATCTATACACTGGGGCTACAACAACCCAAAGAGAATTTGGTGCTATTCAATGACAAGTTGTTAGCCGGAAGCTTAAGTATGACTTCGGTAAAAGTAGGGTAAAGAACGTACCATTGCTTTTCAATCAGCTTTTAAGCCCATTTGACGATGATCGGATGGGCTTGTTTAGTACATAGTTTCTACTGTTTTTTTCATTTAAGCCTCCTTTTTCCCAAAAAATCCATATTTTACTCCACACTTAGATGTTTCAATTCCCTAAACTAATTCCATATGAAAGCACTTCTACCTCTTTGCTTATCTTTGGCTTTGTTGCACTTAACAAGCCACGCTCAAAAAAAGAAACCCTGGAAAGGGCAAGCCCCCATCAAAACGGTCAATACTGCCACCAAACCAGTACAAAAGCAATACAAAGGCGTTTTTGAACTAAGCAATGGGGTGTATTGCTCTAATGATTTTGCGGGAGCACGACTCAATGGGGTGGTAGCAAATAATGACACACTTGTGACGATCTTGATTACTCCCGAAAATACGCCTATTAATTTTAGCCCGTGGTATGCGTTCAAGATTTGGGCAAAGACTCCCAAATCGGTGTACGTAAAGATTACTTATCCAGAAAGAGTGCGACACCGCTATTACCCCAAAGTAAGCGACGATGGTAAAACCTGGCGAGGGTTACATCCCAGGCGGTATTTCCCTGGAAAGGCAATCAAGGCCAAAGGTTCTCGGGCCTTACCAGCGGAAGTCACCATGAGACTCAACCTTACCAAGCAACCACTTTGGGTCGCCGCTCAAGAACTCATTACCTCAAAAGATGCCAACACCTGGGGAGACAAGCTCAGTAAGTTGCCATTTGTCACCAAAACCGTCATTGGCAAAAGCCGGGAAGGTCGCCCGCTGCACTTGCTCAAAATTGGGCAAGCCAACGACAAAAAAATGATTATGGTGCTTTCGCGCCAGCATCCTCCCGAGGTTACGGGGTATTTATGTATGCAATCGTTCATTGAGACCATTTGTAGTGATCATCCCATTGCCAAAAAATTCAGAAAGGTATACAACACTTATTTGGTGCCGATGGTCAACCCCGATGGAGTAGACAATGGCCACTGGCGACACAGCACGGGAGGCATCGACCTTAACCGTGACTGGCAAGCAGCTAACCAACCCGAAACTCAGGCGGTGCAAAAGTTTATGCGAGAGATCAAAGCCCGCAAAGGCGGCAAATTTTATTTTGGGGTGGATTTTCACTCTACCTGGGAGGACATCTACTACACAGTAGACCCTAAACTCAAAGGCAATATGCCTGGATTGGTACCGAAAATGATTAAAGCCGCGGCGGCGGAAATACCAAGATACACTCCTAATATAAAACCTAGCATGGGCAACGATGGCCGCTATTTGACTTCGGCTCGCTACTTTTTCTGGAAACATCAGGCCGAAGCACTTACCTTCGAAATTGGGGATCATACACCTCGCCCTTTGATCAAAAAGAAGGGAAAATTTTCGGCACTTAAGCTGATGGAATTGATGCTGAAAGCACAGTAAAGTATAGTGGTAGTTGATAGTAAAACACTTTTGCTTTGTAAAATACCTTCAGCCTTTTAAATTTGATGGTTAAGTTTATTAAGTAACAATTAAACCATACAAACCATGAACGATGCACACTTGCATATTGCGATCAATCACTTGCCTATGATCATTCCTATGATTGGGCTATTAGTGATGATTGGCGGGCTACTGACCAAATCTGAGATTGTGAAACGGGTGGCTTTTTGCCTTTTTATTTTAGGGGCCATTACTGCTTTGCCAGCCAATGCCACAGGTGAAGGTGCCGAAGAAATTGTAGAAAAGCTAGGCATTAGCCATGACATCATTCACGAACACGAAGAAAAAGCCGAAACTTTTGCTTTGATTATGTACGGCTTGGGCTTATTGTCTTTGGTGGGACTTTGGGCCAATCTAAAACAAAAAGGCTTTGCCGGAATTGTGACCTTGGTAGTCACGGCCTTTTCGGTGGTTACTTTATATTTTGCCCAACAAACCGGCAATAGTGGTGGCGAAATTCGTCATACCGAAATCAGAAAGGACTTTAAACTTCCCAAAGGGGGCGAGCATAAGGATGAGAAAAAAGGGGTGAAAGATTGATAATCTTAACTCTTAAAAATAAAACTACGACCTAATTCATAGAAAATATGGATTAGGTTTTTTACTTTAGAGAACAACAATAAGTGAACAATTACTTCAATTCATTAAAATAGACGATGATCATAACTCAAGATATCAAATTAAAACTCAAGCTAATCTATCTTCCATCTATCATATCTCTTATATTATCTGTTACTTTACTTGGCCTTTTCCGCTGGACGCTTGACTTTCAACTAGGTATACTCTCCTTTAAAGAAGAAATCTGGACATTCATCATTCCTATTTGCCTGTCAATATTGATTATGCTATTCTGGCTACGTAAACGTTTCTTTATCTTAAATCTGACGACACAAGATGGTGAAAGCTATCAGGACCTATTCCAATTCTTGGTTGTATTGCTTATAGGATTTACAATCTTTACCAGTCAAACCTTTTTACAGAAAGCTTCTTTTAGTTTGAACAAAATATCGGAAGTGCAAGAGATTAAAAAACACCCTCTGGAGAAATACTTCCGTTTAAAAAAACTCATTGCCGACTATCCATACAAGGGAATATATGTAACTTCTAGCGTTTCTGATAATGACGAGAATAAAACCCTCGATTATTCTATCTTTGTGGTGTGCCCAATATTTGAGTTTGAGCACAATGCTTTGGTAATTCCAGACAGCAACACCATGTTTTGGTATGCTCAAAAATTCACTAAAAGTGTAGACTATAACTTAAATCAAGATCAAAAGTCTAAAGCATTTCGTCAATTTTCAGACAGTGTGGTTCATGTTTTTGATAAAACCAGTTTACAAAACCCTTCTTACTTTAGAAAAATCGGCT
>DMXI01000163.1 GCA_003483885.1 Microscillaceae bacterium | reverse complement strand
AAGGTTTATATTTTCACGGCCTTAATTATTCTTTTTATGAAACTTATTTTGAGATTCTAAAAAATATTACCGCAGAAAACCTATTAGAAATGGCCAATAAATACCTGCAAACCGAAAGCATGTACGAAGTGGTGGTAGGAGGCAAAGAATAAACACTTGTTTGGAATACGATCAAGTGACCTATCAAATTTTTGCTATATTTGTGGCATGACCAATTATTTACACGATGTTAGACAAGAATAAACATATAATATTGAAGGATCACTCATTGGATGCAAATCATAGAATATTGACCGTACGTATGAAACAAGCCGTGAGTCCTGGGGAATTAAGAACTACGCTGAACGAAATTATCGAAGAAGAGCTTAGTGGCAACTATACTATCGACAAACACACTACCTACACTGATACGATGCATCGGGTATCGGTAGTGCGAAAATCTTAACAAAAACATTCGTAACCTCGACCAGCTTTGCAATCAGCCTTATCCCTTCCCTTATAAATCACTTTGATACCTCCGTACCATTTCTTCCTGAGTTTCAGGGGCTTTGTCGCTGCCAAGTTGGTCTTTGAGCATTTGGCCCATCGTAGGCATTTCGGTACGTTCAATTTGTGTTTCTGATGCCCAGAGTTTAGACCTCATCAAAGCCTTGGCACAATGCAAAAATGCTTCTTCTACCGAAACCACAATACAGGTTTTGGGAGGATTTTTTTCATTGGGAAACCTGGCGAGTAATTCAGCCTCTGTAGTTACATAGGCACTTCCATTGATTCTCAAAGTTTCATTCACTCCTGGAATCAGAAAAAGCAAGCCAACCTGTCCGGTTTCTACTATATTGGCCAAGCTATCTAAGCGATTATTCCCTTTCGAATCAGGTATAATCAATTGTTGTTGATCTATTACTTGTACAAACCCAGGCTTTCCTCCTCTTGGAGAAGCATCTATTTTTCCTTTGGTATCTACAGTAGACAGTACCAAAAAGGGCGATTTGCTTACATAATGAATACAGTGATGATCTAAACTTGCCAACTGCTTTTTTACAGCACGCTCACTTGGGCGATTGTATAAAGCTCTCAATTGATCTATCTTGGTTATTTTCATATGGTTTGATTGGTTTAAAAATTTACGCTAATCTATTTTCAATTTCCAAAAAAGTTTACTTCATTAAGTACTGATTAACCATTACTCACAAATATGTCTGCTGGAGATTGGAAAGATATGCTACATGCTGCCGAAACAGGCGATTTAGCGTTATTAAAATACCATTTAGATAATGATGTCAACCCCAATTATCAACACCCTGAATTGCTTACTACTCCATTGATTGTAGGTATAGAAAGTGGGCAAGAAGCAATTGTCAGGTATTTATTAGAAAATGGAGCAGATCCAAATCTCAAAGCAGGATTTAGTAATGATAGCCCCCTAAAGGTAGCTAAATCTTATAAAAACAAGGTAATAGTAAAGTTAATTAAACAATTTTTGAAAAAATAATCACTATGTCAGGAGGAGACTGGAAAGAAATGTTTTATGCGGCCCAAGATGGCAACTTAGATTTGGTTCGCTACCATTTACGCAATGGTATAGATGTCAATTATAAGCACCCTGAATTTTTGACTACTGCATTGATTGTAGGTGTCGAAAATGGCCATCTCGAAATCGTAAAGTTTTTATTAGAAAACGGAGCAGACCCCAAACTAAAAGATGATTTTAGTAGCAAAAATGCTTTAGAAGTTGCTAAAATCTATAAGAGAAAGGAAATCATCAAGGTGCTTCAACCTTATATGTAGGCCCTACTAGACATTTTTCGTTTGTGGAGACACAAATGAAGGCGATCACGCCATTGGCTGTGTCTTCACTGCCAACTTTAGCCAAAATATCTAGTAGTATGATGTAGGCCTTAAAATTACCCAATCAACAGCCCTACAATTAAGATATCATCGGTTTGGCGCACCCCTCCTTTCCAGTTGTCTAGTTCTATTTGCAGTTGTTGGGCTTGTTCTTCGGTAGGCAAAGAACTAATCCGTAGCAATAGGTTACGATAGTTTTTCTTTAAATACTTCCCTCCCATTTCCTTGCTAAACTGGTCCTGAAACCCATCAGAGGTGAGGTATAACATATCACCCTTTTGCAATTGTAGATCATGTCCATCAAACTTTTTGGCCGTTTTGTACTGATGTGAGCCACCTATAGGGAATATAGAGCCCTTGATCTGATGAAATGCTCCCTCACGAACATAATACAAAGGAGATTTTGCTCCAGCAAAGTGCAGCATTTGGGTCTCTTCGTTGATCACCACAATAGACATATCCATTCCGTCATTTACCTTAGAGCCCGTTTGTGATTGTAAAGTCTCGTTGAGTTTTTTCTCTAGTAAATACAAAATTGCCTCTGGCTTGTATGTTTCTTGGTATTTAATAATTTCGTGAATAATACTACTGGCCAAAATGGTCATAAACGCTCCTGGGACTCCATGTCCCGTACAATCTGCCACAATAAGTACTTGATATACAACACCATCGATTGTTTTCTTACCAAACCAATAAAAATCTCCACTTACAATGTCTCGAGGACGGAAAAATATAAAATGCTCTGGAAAATCCTGGGTAACATAAGTGTCGTGAGGCAACATAGCCGATTGAATTCGTTTGGCGTAGTTGATGCTTTCGGTAATATCTGAATTCTTTTTCTCCAGCTCAATATTCATCTTATTCAACTGCTCATTAGTCAAATCCAGCTCTTCGATGGTTTGATTTAACTCCTCATTGGTTTCTACCAATTTAGCCGTACGCTCAGATACTTTTCTTTCCAGCTTTTCATTCTCTTTCTCTTGCATTTTGAGCATCTCAGCAGCCAGCTTCTCTTTTTCAGCTTTAAATATGTTGTATTTATCACCCAATGCCATAGATAATAACACCACTTCAATCACCGCCGATACTTCGGTTGAATGCCATACTACTGCACGTTCTGGCAGTAATCCAAAATCCTTGAATACATGAAGTAGAATACCCAACGTATAAATAATCCAAGCAACTGTGAAGTAACGAGAGGCTAGGTTTCCTTTTCTCCAGGCGACGATGCCTGAGGCAATTAGTATGATTGAATTCAAAAAAATGGTATAGCTAATGATCTCAATGGCCATTCTAAATGGTATAAAGAAAGACAATACCACTTGTACACTACTGATTACGGTGAGCACTTGTAGTGTTCTGAAAAGCCCTCGGGAATATTGCTGAATATTCAGAAAAGAAATCGCAAAAATCGCTGCGCCTGCCGACATAACTGCCAGCCCAAATGGAATGACTCGGTTGGCCCAAAATATTTGCGTTGGCCATACATATTGGTAAGAATGACCACTATCGGCTGGGTAAAATAATAATGAACCCAGTACAAAAATGATATAAAACAGGTAGCTGTTGTCTTTGAGAGAGACATATAAAAAGAAACTATGAGCCAATATGAGCACCAATACCCCATACAGCAAACCATAGATTACATCCGACCAAGATGCTTTTTTATAAAAGTAAGCCCTTGAATGTATTTCTAGTGGAATTTGGATCGTTCCGGTTCCCCAAACTTTTAAATACAATCTTTGGTGAGACGATTTCTTAAAATTGATAGGAAAGACAAATTGGCGATTAAAGATTGGGCGGTTCTTAAACAAGCGTTTATCCCCTACTTGAATTACTTGCCATTTTTGAGATTTACTATCAAAGTAATAAAAATCAACATAATCGAGGGTTGGGTAAGCGTATTCCAGTAGCCAATCCAGTTTTTTTGAGTCGTTTTGCACATCTACCATTACCCAAAAATATGAATTGGAGTGCCCTTTGATAATACTCTGAACTTTAGAGAGGGTAAATTTTTGGTCATACTTGCCACTGGCAATCTGATCAATGGTGATGGATGCGTCAGTAGTTTCAAATATGAATGCTTGGGTACCAATAGGATAGGTTTGCTTTTGATCGTTCAGGATTACTTGTCGTTTGTCTTGTGCAAAGACTTGTGACTGAATCCATGATTGACAGAGGAGAACAAAAATAGCCCAAATAATAGTGCTTTTTCCAAACATATTTACTGTTTAAAACCCTTGACTTATAATTATCAAAACTTTTTGAAGAAAATTATCAACGTGTTCCCTCTTTACTTATATACTATCCGTTGTGAGTAGTCGTGTTTAGGTAAAGAACCTAAAAGTCTATTTGATAAGCAAATTTTACTCTGAAAATTACAGAGAATAAAATGCCTGTGAGACTATACTCAAATATTGGTCAAAATTGAGAATTTCTCAGATTTATTTTTAAAAACAAAACACTAAATTTTAAAATAAGAATACCGCTATTCGTAAGTTTTTTTTATAAATTTAATCAAAGTTTTTTTGAGTTTTGGTACAGATATTACTTGTTTAGTAGTAGGCATAACCCCCGAATCCTCATAAGGATTATTATTTTTGCATCCTGATAAGTAAGTTTTTTTCAATTTTTCTTTTACTAAAATTGCTAAGAATAAGCATTTCATATTTTTTTCGTTACTTACGCTCTCCATTTGCAGGCTTGTTTTTGAATATGTTAGCTTTTGGATATGGTGTACAAGCGCAATCCATACTCAAGTTAAGTAATGTTCAAAATACCTACTCATATCCACTCAATGCCTATATCCAAATTTTTGAGGACTCACTTGGATTATTCAATATAAATCAAGTATCCAGCAAGGCTTTTACCCCCAAATTTACCCTTTTATCTACTACTCCTCTTCAAAGCCCAAGAAGTGTTTACTGGCTTAAGGTCTCATTAAAAAACAATTTGTCACAAGATACCAAGTGGATTTTACATGTAGGATATACCAATCAGACCATACTTTTCAGCAAACTACCCAATGGCAATTGGAATATTCAAAAAAGCGGAAAATTTGTGGCTCGAGGTGAAAAAGAAATCACCGAAGGACGGGATACTCAATTTCCGATCTTTCTCAAACACAACACAACCTATACTTATTTTCTGAAAGTAACCAACGTAGATGCTCGTCTTCCAAAAATTCAAACAGACCTACACAGCTATTATTATTGGCATCGCACAATCAGTCGTCGTAATTTGGTGCAAGGTCTGTTTCACGGTTTCTTGTGGGTATTGGCGCTTTACTACGTCTTCATTTACCTTGTCATGAAAGAAAATGTCTATATTCACTTTTCTTTCTACATCATTTGCAATTCAATTTACTTCTTATCGGTCAATGGTTTTTTAAATGAAACCATTTTCAGCCAATATCCTAAATTGAACGAGTTTGCCTGGTACACCACTGTACAGTTTGCCTTTATTGCTTACTTTCAGCTACTTCGAGGTTTTTTCCATACAAGAGCATTCATTCCAAAGTGGGATAAAATTGTGTCTCGTTGGATCAAAATCCGTTTGATTTCTATCCCAATAGGCCTCATTATCCTATTAGTAACGTTCAATGTCAATCGGATTAACTGGATCATTATCAGCAGTGTGCTCATAGATATTGTATTATCCCTGATGGTGCTCTGGAAGCTTCGTTCCCAACCAGTTCATTTTTTAGGTTATTTTTTCTTTGGTATTTTGCTTTTCGTCATCGGTGTAGTTACCACCATTGCTGTCTTTTTGCAAGACACCAGCGCCTCTATTCTGCCACATCCCATTCAAGCAGGCATTTCCCTCCAGATTCTTTGTTATGCTATCGGGCTTGGCATGCGCTTTAGATACAATGAGTTGCAAAAGCGTGAACATCAAAAAATCTTGATTTCTGAACTCAAAGCCCACCAAGAGATTTTTAAACAAGTAAACAAAGACTTGGAAGCCAAAGTAGAAGAGCGCACTCAGGAAGTAGCCCTCAAAAATACCCGCTTGGAGGCCCAGAATAAAGTGCTCTACAAACAAACCAATCGCCTCGAGTCGCTCAATAACCTCAAGGCCAAGCTATTCTCTATCATTTCTCACGATTTACGGAGTCCTATCAACTCTATTCAAGGTGTATTGCACCTCATGAACTCCGATGCCTTGTCGCAAGATGAAGTAAAAATGCTTTCAAAAAGCCTCAACAATCAGGTACAAATTACTCAAAACCTACTCGATAACCTGTTGTACTGGTCAAAGCTGCAAATGCAAGGGCTACAACTCAACAACACCCAAATTAATTTATTTCAGGTGGTAGACAATACCCTCCATTTGTTTAGAGCTTCTAATCCCAAATCGTTGGATATTCAAAATTGTGTAGACGAAGCCATCGAAGTATGGGCCGATGCCAATATGCTAGCCCTGGTGGTGAGAAATCTGGTAGCCAATGCGATGAAATTTACCCCAGAAGGAGGTAAAGTAGTAGTAAATGCTCACCTCATCGAAAATAAGTTTGTAAAAATTGAAGTAAAAGATACTGGTGTGGGTATAACCGCTGAAGACTTACCCAAAATATTTGACCTCGAGTCCCATTTTACCAAGCCAGGTACCTCACAGGAAAAAGGCACAGGATTAGGGTTAATGCTTTGTAAAGAATTTGTAGAAAAACAACAAGGTCGTATTTGGGTAGAAAGTGTGCTCAACCAAGGTAGTAGCTTTTACTTTACCCTTCCCGCCTACCACATTCACATACCCAAGCCCAACACAGTGAGTTGATTATGTAGACATTAATACTAACTTTGGGAATCTTAACATTGAAAACCTTACAGATGTATTCTTGCAATGGCACAATCTTCATCAATGAGAATTGTTTGGCTTACTGAAAATTATTACCCCAATAAGGGTGGAATGGCCCAATCTTGTGACCGTATCGTTCATCATTTACGACAGGAGGGTTTATTGGTAGATGTAATTCACTTTACAAACCGAGTAGAACGCACCAAAATAGACCACGTGCAAAATGGTAAAAACATTGCATTTGCCATGCACCCTGATGTATCTCACAGTTTGAATTTGGTCTGGGCATTTCTGCAAAACTACCAACAAGAGTTAGTACAGCAACAACAGCCTCCTATTACCCACCTTACGGCTTTCGGGGGATATGTTCCTATGATAGCCGCCCCTATTTTTTCTGCCTGGCTTGAGGTACCCTACGTGGTATTGCTTAGAGGCAATGACTTTGATACGGGCATTTTTTCTCCCAAACGCCAAGACATTCTTAAAAATGCGTTATTGAACGCAGCTCAGGTATGTGTGGTAAGCCAAGATAAACAATACAAAATCCAAAAGCTTTTTCCTACAGTAAATGTAGTACACGTGCCCAATGGCATAGATTTGAAAGAATGGCAGGTATTGGCCTCAGATACTCAAAAGGCCCATCAATGGCGACAAGAACAAGTACTAACCACAAATAATCAGGACACACCCAAAAAAATATTAGGCATGTTTGGCCACCTAAAATCAAAAAAAGGGATTTTGTTTTTTCTGGAAGCACTCAAGCTATCAGGGAAACTATCACAATTGCATTTACTGATTATAGGTGATATGACTGATGCTGTGCAACTATTTCTCAATGATAACACTGATACGCTCAGCTATACTCACTATCCTTTTATGGAGCGCTTTGCATTGTTGCCTTATTATGCTGCTTGTGATATGGTAGCGATACCTTCTTATTATGATGGACTACCCAACGTAATGATGGAAGCAGGTGGCTTGGGAGTGCCATTCATTGCAGCGAATGTAGCGGGTATGGCCGACTTTTTACAAGATGGTGTTCACGGTTTCTTGTTTAATCCTGGAAACCGAGAGCAATGTCGGGAGGCCATTCGTAAGATGTTTGCGCTTGCTGACGAAGATCTGAAACAAATGGGGCAAAACTGCCTGGAGATGGTCAAAACTCAACTGGATTATCAATTAGAAACCCAGCGATATGTCCAGGTCTTTCAAGAAACGATTTCACCCTCGTAAACGCAAAAGGCATTGAAGCGATGCCTCAATGCCTTTTGCGTTTATCTTTTAAAACTCAATCTGAGTGTATGGTCATACGTGTCAAAGTAACCCTACAACTGGGTTAAGATCTTTTGTTTCTTTTCTTGAAACTCTTCTTCGGTCAAAATCCCCTTATCTCTCAACTCACCCAAAATTCTTAGCTTCTCAAAAACAGCATCCTCTTCTTTGTTAGCCTGCGTACCATTTTTATTTTCAGCCTCTTTGCCCTCTTCTTTGTTTTCCTGGTTGTCTTTCTTTTTTCCTCCAAAACCCATACGGTTTCTTAGGTCTTGTACATAATCTTTGCCTTTTTCAAATGCATCTTGATACATCTTCTTGGCTCCGTCCATGTCAAACTTAGAAAGTACATTGTTGACCTGAAGTTGTGATTTGAACACTTGCCCCAGTGCATAAGTAGAAGCACCAGACAATACCACCATAGGAACTCCTCCTAATAGAGAACCTACCACTGGTATAGTTTTTACTGCACTGGCACCTACTTTGGCTACTCCAGCGCCTACGAGCGATTTTATTAGGTTTTTCCCAAAGCTTTCAGAATAGTCTACATCATAAATAAGACAAAGTTCTTTAAGCATATTTAATTGGATAGCAGTAACCGCGGCCACATCTACTATAGGAATAGGTAATGCGCCCGCTCCCATAGACCATAGTATATGGTTGTCTACGATTCTGTCTGCTTGAGTTGATTTATCTGCCATGAGATTATATAGTAAAGTTAAGTTCTGTTCTATAGGAAATGGTACTATTTTTTACCGTGAATGCTGAGCTGCTTTACAGTAATATAACAAAATCCTTTTCAAGGAACAATCTATTATTTAAATACGCAACCCGTAAAGATTAGGTTTGTAGCAAAGTTGTGCAAATGCAAAATCACCACATAATCAAGTAGTTACGGTTTGATAATCAGCACTATAGCAAAAATTCAGCCGAGTTTTTTTTGTCATTCTGGCACGAAATTTCCTTGTCAATATTTGTATTTTTTGAAGATTTATTCCCATATAAACCTAATGGATAAATAGAACTGGCAGTTTTTTATGTCATACACTGACATTTTGCCAGAATAATCTACTAAGCTGAATTTGAAATCAATTACCGATGAAGATTGTAAATTTTGACCGAGAAGTCGATCAACTATTGAACACAAACGATTGGCACAACATAGAACTCCTTGCTAATATTCTGAAAGGCTTTGACTATACTCCTAAATATACTCGTCAGTTGATTAGTAAAATCACTTATCTGTATTTCGATGAGTTTTTGCCCAACCTGGATTATCACCGTTTTGGATGTACACTTATCAATAAGAATACTTTTACGCTGATATTCAATCGTCTTAACGAATACCTCGATATTCCCTACATGACAGTAGAAATATCGGCTGATACTATCATGCTTAATACCTACCTGCAAAACGAAACAGCAGGCCAACCCAAGGTATTTGAAATAGAGTTGGAAGAACTGGCCCGTTTTCTCTTTTATGGACTAAAGGCCAGATTTGAGATTGGGGAACTGAGGGCTTGATCACCTTACTAAAGTTCATACACTAAAATGAATATAAGTATTGGGTAACCAGTTTTTTAGTTGGTGTTTGATCTTGTCTAGCAAGGGATTGTTATACAAATAAAGCTCACGTAAGCGCTTACATCCCCGGATACTTTCGGGGATTTCTTGTATAGCATTGTTACTTAGATTTGCAGTTCGCAGGTTTATCAATTGCCCTACCTCCTCTGGCAAAGTAGTCAGGTTATTGTTTTGCCCATCCAGTCGAACCAGTTTTTGAAGATTCGCAATGTTATGTGGCAAGGTTGTCAATTGATTGTGGTTGATTTGCAATGTTTGCAGATGAGGGATATTACCCACAGTCGATGGCAATTGACACAACTGGTTGTGATTCAACGTTAAATGCACCAGTTGTTTCAGGTTTTGCCATTGCTCAGGCAATTGTCGAATTCGATTATTATTCAACCTCAAAATCTTTAGTTTCCGCAAATGAGTGATTTCTGAGGGCAACTCTTCCAATTTATTATGTTCCAAATATAACTCTTGTAAGTTTTTTAGTTTGCCTATAGATCGCGGCAATGCTTTGATTTGGTTGTACCCCAGCCAAAGCTCACGGAGCCCCTTCATTCTCCCTATATTTTCGGGCAAACTTTCGAGGTAATTCCAATGCAACCACAATACCTTGAGTTTTTTGAGTCGAATGATTTCTTCTGGCAATGAGGTTAAGTCATTATTTTCTGCATACAAGCCTTTCAAATTATTCAATTCGGCTATTTCTGACGGGATTTCGTCCAAATCGTTATTACTAAAATAAAGTCTTTTTAACTTATAGAGAGGAGCCATTAGCCCTGTTTCAAAACATAGCTCTTTATAACGATTTTGCAACAAAGAAAGTAGTTGATCGGGTACTCCCTGTCCTTTCATGATATAAAAAGCCAGTCTTACATTTTGCTCATTATCACTCAATAACAATTGGTGCAATTTCTGACCCTCAGCAGATGTAGGTTTTATGAATTTTTCTTTTTTTTTAAGTAAGTTAAATAACCTTCGCATGAATATATCAGGCATTAAAAAGTGGCAAAATTGGCGCAAATCTGATAAAATAGCTGGGTTTGTATAGCTTTGTGTGCTGTTTAATTAATATAATCAAAATCTAAAAGAGTTTACAGTAACTTTGTAGGTGTTTGCCCAACAACCCTATCATTACTGCGTAAATACTGGATGACACCCATTATATAATGCGCCATTAACACAATGAAAAAGAAACATATCAACCATTACCTATTGACTAATTCTTCAGAAGTTGATCAAATGATAGTAAATATAAGGTCTTTGCTTGCCAACAATGACCCCGACAAAGTAATACTAGGGCTGAACCTACTGCAGAATGGTGGAGTGCCCTCAAGACTTGTGACCTACCTTTTTGTGCTTGCCCGCTTACACCCCGAATATCAAATACGCGAAACTGCTCAGATCTTGTACTACAATTGGGCTTCAGAAGATTTGAAAAAGTTTATCGCGAAGTACTACAATAAAATGGCCGAATGGACCTCCGATGAAACCAATGTGAGCCATTGCCTTGAGAGAATCTACTTACACAATGATATAGATGCGATTGATTTGGGGCAATTGTGGGTAAGGTTCCGAGGAAAGGGAAATTTGTTTAGGTTAAAAAATAAGATAGAGTCTACTTACGAGGTATTACAAAGTCTTTATAATCCTACCACCAAAACCCTGGTCTTGAGCGATTTACAACTTACTCGCCTGCCTGAGGAGATTTTATTATTTGATGTTGAGCAATTATATATTGATGGCAACTTGTTTAAAAAGCTTCCCAAGTTTTTTTATCAATTCAAAAACCTGAAATACATCAACTATTACTGGACCCCTCTCAAGAAAAGTACACTACTCAAAATCCAAAAGAATTACCCTCAAGTAGTGATGAAAGCTTACCCCATTACCGAAAACTTTGAGGAAACCTATGCCCTTGGTGTGGTATAAGCCAATTGACTTGCAACAACCTATTTACCCATCGTTTCAAGGTTCTTCTCTTTGTGTATGCTAAAGGGTATTTAAAATACTATAGATTATAACTTGGTAAATCCTTCGAATAAAAAAGGTCATCATAGTAAAATATAGTTGCATAGCACAACTACATTTCATTATGATTGTATAAAAAAATACCCCATCAATGGGGGGATAAATCAATACAAAAACGTCTATAAACAAAA
>DMXI01000270.1 GCA_003483885.1 Microscillaceae bacterium | reverse complement strand
GCCTTTTTTGCTTCGTTTTTTTGGCTACAGAAAAAAATGAAGGGCTGTTGAGGCTGTAAGTGCTTGATTTTTAAATAGATACTTTTCAGATTAAGAGGTCTAGATTTTTAAAAAATCAAGTTAAGCACAGAGCTTAAGTTGACGCCAATGCGACGTGTCGGGGAATGAAGGGCTGTTGAGGCTGTAAGTACTTGACTTTAAATAGATACTTTACTGATTAAGGAATATAAACTAAAAAACAAGTAAAGTTAAAAAGCTTAAGTTGACGCGTATGTGACCTATCGGAGGGTTAGCTCCGCAGAGCTCACTTCGTTTGATTCTCAATTTACAACGCGGTTTTGCTAACCAAGTAATTCCATTTTAAAAATGAAGTATCTCCTGCACCCACACTGCATTAAAAATGCACCTATAAATAAATACGCATTGCAAATGCGCACTAGACTCGTAGAGTTTTAAGGCCTAAGTTTATAGACATTTCTCATACTATCTACCAACCCTCATTCATTATTATTTCACCTTTCTAATTCATTGTTACTTTATATACCATCTTCTTTTTTTATTATTTAGTATTTTTATACTAATTTTAGAACATAGTCATAAAACTATCTACATATATGAAAGAAGAATTGAACCTCAACGATAAAGTAGCCATTGTAACTGGAGCCAGCAAGGGTATTGGAGAATCCATTGTACGTTTGTTTGCCGCTCATGGAGCTAAAGTGGTGGTGAGTAGCCGAAAACAAGCCGCAGTAGACGAAGTAGCCGAGAGTATTCGTCAGGCTGGTGGCGATGCCATTGGTATAGAAGCTCACATGGGTAAAATGGACAGTATTAAGACCTTGGTAGATAAAACCATCGCACACTATGGAAAAATAGACATTATTGTAAATAATGCGGCCACTAATCCAGTGTTTGGCTCGGTTGAAAACTGCGATGAAGGTGCTTTTGACAAGATTATGGATGTCAATGTAAAAGGTTGCTTTGAGTTGGGTAAGCTTGCCCTACCTTCTATGAAAGCCGCAGGTGGAGGCTCTATCATCAACATGAGTAGTATTGGAGGGTTAAGACCAGAGCCAGGTTTGGGTATCTACAGTGTGAGCAAAGCCGCCTTAATTATGCTTACCAAAGTAATGGCCAAAGAATGGGGAAGACATAATGTGCGAGCAAATGTGATTTGCCCTGGGTTGATCAAAACTAAGTTTAGCGAAGCACTCTGGAAAAACGAAAAAGTGGGAGAGCACTTTATGAAAAATTTGCCCATTGCTCGCATTGGTGCACCAGAAGACATTGCTCGCCTCTCCTTATTTTTAGCCGCTGATGCTTCTTCTTATTCTACTGGTGGGGTGTTTACCTCAGATGGCGGTTTTTTAATTTAAACCTCACTTCACATAAATGTTCAATTGCCTTCAAAGGTTTAAAGAAGAAACAAGCAATTGAACATTTATTGAGCTACACTTTGAGGGAGCATTAATCTACCTTTTGTAATGTGTCTTCGTGAAAACGTTGATTCACGAACTTCTTCTCTCCCTCATCGTACCACTCTCCTATTACATACGTATTTGCTCCAGTTCCTCGAGTCAATTGCTCACTCAGTAACGCTTGCTCGTATTCTTTTACTACCATTACAGGCCCTCCTGAAAGGTGCTGTATCTTGTCTCCAATTTTGAACTTTGACATATCGTTTAAAGGTAAATTTATGTTCGGCTAAATATACAAGAATTTGGCTAAAATATGACCTGGCAATTAGGGAGCCATTGACGTACTTGTGCTATTTGATCGGGTGATAATGGATTATAACGTAAATTCAAATGTTTAAGTCCTGATAGATATTGTATAGAAGATGGAATGTGTTCAAGCTTATTTTGTTCCAAGTTGAGATTCAACAAACTGGTACTACTTTGTGGGGCAAAATCCAGAGATGTTATTTCACATCCTTGTAAATCCAAGTAGTTCAGTTTTTGTAATTGAAATAGCTTTGCAGGAATGTTTTCAATTTTATTCTGGTATAAATGCAGCTTTTCAAGATTCGTAAGTTGAGATAATTGATACGGTATTGTTGCAAAAGCATTGTTGCTCAGGTTTACCTCCAATAAGTTATCTAGTTCTTTGAAACTATCAGGCAATTCCAAAAGCTGATTATAGCTCAAGTCTAAGAAAAACAGCTTTTGAAGCTGCCCAAAGTCTTTTGGCAAAGCTCGAAGGTAGTTGTTTGGAACATTTAGCGTACGTAATTGGGACAATTGACCCATATTTTCTGGTAACTCTTCCAATATATTACGGCTCACATCTAACAAGATCAACTGATTAATATTGCCAGTAAAATTGGGTAAATACTTCAACTGATTACCCGATAAGACAAGGGTATCCAGTGTCAGTTGATTAATAGCATTTGGCAACTCATTTAACTGGTTATCAGCTAAGTAAAGCTTACGAAGATTTATAAGATGGCCAATCTCAGGAGGCAGCATAGCCAACTGATTTTTATTCAGGCTCAACCTAAATACATTTACTAAGATATCAACTTCGGGTGGTAAATAACCTAGCCCGGTTTCAGAAAAAATTGCCTTTTGTGTTTGAGTAAGTGCCAATAAATGCTCAGCCTTTATTTTTGTGATATATTCTCCAAAAACTACCCAATAGAACTTACGATAGGCTTCCAGCTTTTCCTGAAACTTGGGGTGGTGTTGACCAACTTCTAATGCAAGGTGAATATTTTCTAACTGGCCTGATTTTATCAGGCGCAGTAGTTTGGCCAATGACTCTTCTTCGGTATTTGTTATTTCCAATGTACTTCTATCACTTTATCTCCTACATCTAAAGTCGTGTGGGTCACGGCTTTTTTGGGGCGCTTCAAAACCAAGTCTCCATTACGTACCTTGAGTCGGGCTTGTTTGTATACCCAATATTTGCCTCGTTTATGAAAAGCCACCACTTTTTTGACTTTTAGTCCTCTCAATACCCAAGTGTTAGATTTAGGACGGTAAGTGATCGTATTTTTAGGTTGCCAGTTGCGATCATCAATCATTTTGAGCGCTACATCGGCCTGAGGAATTCCATAACCTACGAAATTGTTTCCAAAAGGGTACAAATGGGCTGATCTCTCTATCACATCGCGCAATTCAGTATTTTTTAACGAAGGCTTCTTTTGTAGTAGACAAGCCGCCAACCCAGAAATAATTGGTGCCGAAAACGAGGTGCCATTGGATGAAAAACAAGATACATTGGGCTTAAGGTAAGGCAAAAAATCAGGCCCAATACTACTATAACTGGCTTTGGTACGCATTTTTAAATTGGTAGCCCCCACCGAAATAGCCTCTTTGGCATCTCCTGGAGTAGATACCACCCGCCAGCTCCTAATATCGCCTTCATTTCCAGCAGCTACTATAATTACCAAACCTTTTTGTTGCACTGCAATGTCTACCGCCCGGCTTATTTTGCTGGTTTTTCCATCCATTTCTTCAGGTTTATAATCTTCACGACTGTCCGTAAAACCAGTAGAGTACCCCAAAGAAGTATTCACAATTCTTACCCCCAAGCTATCCATCCACTCTACTGCGGCAATCCAATTATCCTCTTCAGTACGAGCCTCTTTTACTCCATGGTCAGTCCTGGCCAGGTAAAACTCGGCTTCAGTAGCCATTCCAAAACGTTTTTGGCCGACTTTTCCAGCTACCGCCTTCCATACCTGGGTACCGTGGTAATCGTCGCCAGTATGTCGTTTAAAGATTCTTTTACTTTTGGGTTTTACAAAATCTCGTCCTCCTTTGAATTGCTTGTTCTTAAAGACGTGTTTCAAAGCCCCAAGCTCATCCGCTCCGTCAAACCCCACATCTACAATCCCTATTTTAATTCCTTTGGCCGTAAGACCATCCTTTAATAAGGACCTTGCATTCATTTGCTGTAAGGCATTTGCAAATTGTTTTTGGGTAGGTAACACCCCTTTAGAAGCAGGTAATAACTGAGTATTGATGGGGGTGATTTCTTTTACAAATGGTTGAGTAAGTAACCACTGATGTTGCTTGTCAGAAATATAGGCTGCTACCGCATTCAACCAACGCGATTGGTGCTTTAAGGCAATATTTTTTTCCTGTAGTTTCTTTATATATAGAGCATTGACTGGTACATCACTCATTTGAAAAAGAGGTAGCCCCAGTAGTTTACGATTGGTAATGGTATGTTTAGAAACATACTGTTTTGTAGGATCAACCCAGCCTTTATCTTTAAACATTATCCAATACTTGGCTTTCTTGCTAAGTGCTTCATTTTTTTGGTAATCAATAGCATTTACAGCCATTTCCTGAGCATTTAGCAAGTAGGTATTGCTTAATATTAGTAAAGATAGTATTATGAAATTTACAATATTTTTTTTCATTTTTGTTTTCATTAGTATCAGTTTGCCTGAGTAGTGCAAGAATTATGATATAACCCATTTTACTTTACTCAATAACAATCTATGCTTGATTGTGCTTATATGCACGTTAAAATTTAACAAATTCTTATGAGATACACACCAATACAAAAAGAAATATATATCCAAAATCGACAAAACCTGGCTAAAAAACTCAAGCCTAAGTCTATGGTTGTTTTCAATGCCAACGACCTGATGCCCACCAATGCTGATGGCACCATGCCTTTCCGTCAAAACAATGATATTTTTTACCTTACTGGTATCGATCAGGAAGAATCTATTCTATTGTTGTTTCCAGATTGTCCTCAGGAGAAACACCGAGAAGTATTGTTTTTGAGAGAAACCAACGAAGAAATTGCGATCTGGGAAGGCCATAAACTCACTAAAGAAGAAGCACAGGAAAGAACCGGTATTTCTACCATTTATTGGCTGGATAATTTTCAAAAAATCTTTCAGGTATTAATGGGTAAATGCGACCATGTTTACCTCAATAGCAACGAACATACCCGCGCTACAATAGAAGTAGAAACCCGCGACTCTCGTTTTATTAAATGGTGTCGAGAGTATTACCCACTGCATAATTATCAACGAGTAACTCCGTTGATGCACGACCTTAGAGCAGTAAAATCCAGCGCTGAAGTAAATCAGATCCAAACAGCCTGCGATATTACCGAAGAAGGTTTTCGTACCATTCTCAAAACGGTACGGCCTGGCATTATGGAGTATGAAATTGAAGCCGAATATGCGCATGAGTTCATTCGCCGTGGATCTCGGGGGTTTGCTTATACGCCCATTATTGCTTCTGGGTTCAACAGCTGTGTATTGCATTATATTGATAACGACCAACCTTGCAAAGAGGGAGATTTGTTATTGATGGATGTAGGAGCAGAATACGGTAATTATAACGCCGATATGACCCGAACGATCCCCGTAAGTGGCAAATTTACGGCTCGTCAAAAAGCGGTTTATAATGCGGTGTTAAGAACTTTAAAGGCCGCCAAGTCACTCTTAAAGCCAGGAGTACTTATTGATGACTATCATAAAGAGGTAGGAGAAATCATGACCAAAGAATTGGTAGATTTGAAACTACTTACAATGACTGAGGTAAACAATCAAAACCCAGAATGGCCTGCGTATAAAAAGTATTTTATGCATGGCACTTCTCATCATTTAGGCTTAGATGTGCACGATGTGGGCAACTGGGATAATACAATAGAGGCGGGAATGGTGTTTACAGTAGAGCCAGGAATTTATATCAGAGAGGAAAGCATTGGTATTCGTCTGGAAAACGACATTGTAGTGACACCTAATGGTCAGGATGACTTGATGAAAAACATCCCTATAGAGGCCGAAGAAATAGAAGAATTAATGAATAATAAGGCGGCAGTAGAAGTCGCCTGAAAATAAAAGATCAATATATCAAAAGGAGGGAGTATTTCTTTATACTCCCTTTTCTTTGTTATTAATTAGATGACCATTGAAAGCAATTCCAATACCTGCTCCTGGATACCAATGGTTATGAGGTTCTTCTTTAAAAAAGACAAAATCTAAGTTTTCTTCCCTGGCGAATAAAAAAAGCTTATCAGTCAAGTGAGCATTGTCGCCCAAAATAATAGTATCGTCATTTAGTAATTTCTTAATAGTTTGATATTCATCATACTCATATGTCGCCGAATGATCGCTATCATTGATGAATAAATCTATTTTTTCTTCCATTTTCGACAAGCTTTCAATGGAATCTCCATAAAGTATCTCCCCTACTTCTTTGTATTTGCCGCTTAATAAATACCCAGCAGCAGGGTTTATATCTGTTCCATAGTATTTCCCTTCATGTCCCTCTTCTTTATTTTTTAAAACGGCAGCACACATCAACACTGCTCCCAAACCTTTGTCTACCCCAGTCTCAACTACTACTTTGGGTTTCATCACACGAGCAAATGCATACCAGCCCAAACGACGCCCAAAGTGTATTTCTCTATCTGCGTGTTTTTTTAATCGAGAATCTTCTCTGGCTTTGTTGATCTGCTCTTTTAGCGCGGTATCGTTTTGACCCTCTTTGATATAATTCAAGATTTCTGTATAATCCTTCTTAGTCACCAAGGCGATCAAAGATGCCAAATATGCGAGATTTTCTGGTTTCAACTCATAGGTAAAATTTGTATGTTCTCTTGAAGTAATCCCCCACTTCAGTATTTGCCAATACCTAAAATGGTAATACTTGCCCGCAACATAAAGTCTTCTCAAAAAACTAAAGAACCAAATTCTTTTTAAAAACCTTAAAATACTCCTCATCTTAAATTCGTTAGTACAAATTTTACATCTCTTAATTTAGCTGGTAAGAATAAATCTATTGACAGAGGTATTGCTTACACAGTGTTTTATTTCGGCAACAAAGATAAATATCTATATGAGATAAACTATTAGTTTTTACACATAGAAATCATCTTGTTTCCTTGTGTCTTGTTACAACTCATAGTTTTCGTTTAGGAAAGGCTTTCTGAAGCGTTTTAAGAAGTTTTTAGCTGGCAAATGATGCTATGTTAATAAGAAAGGGCAAAATAAAAAGGTCGCTATTACTAGCGACCTTTTCACAAATTTATAATTCGTTATTTTGTAGATAAACTACTTATTTTTTCTTCTTGATTCTCCTTCTCTTTCACCAGCCATAATCATTGCGCAACGGAAACCAATAGCAGCTGTACGACCGTTTTTGTCTAAGAAACGACGGGTACCAGGAGCACACCAGTAAGCTACATCTTTCCAAGAAGCACCTTTGTATACACGTGCATCGTCATTGATTAATGAATTCAAAGAATTAGGAGATGAACTACCCTGAGAAATTGCAGGGTTGTAAGGTTTTTTATCATCACCATATACGCTTCGTGCAGTATCAGGCTTTAGCTTGGTACTATCTAAACGCTGACGACGAACTGGGTTCAAATCATCAACATCCTGGAAAGCATTTGGACGATATACATCTTCTACCCACTCACTTACGTTTCCAGCCATATTGTATAAGCCGTAATCGTTAGGAGGATAAGCAAAGATATACTCTGTAATCAAAGCGCCATCGTTCAATTTACCAGCAATACCGGCATAGTCACCACGACCACGCTTAAAGTTTGCCAACATAAAACCCATTGGGTATTGTTTGCTATCGTAAGGATTTCTTACTGAGTGACCATCCCAAGGATAGATACGTCCGTTAGATTGGTTTTCATCGTTGTATTGGGTACCAATCAAGGCTTTGGCTGCATATTCCCACTCAGCTTCGGTAGGTAAGCGGAAGTCAGGTACTACAACACCAGACTCCAAAGGAAGCTTTTCACCGTTGGCAAAATCAGGAATTGATTCAATCTTACCAGATTTCTCGGCTTCTACTGCCAAGTTTTCGTTTACAACCAATGTACGCCAGCGACAAAAGTCTTTTGCTTGTACCCAAGAAACCCCCACTACAGGGAAGAAACGGAATCCAGGATAACGCAAGTAGTTTGCTACGTAAGAATCGTTGTAGGCCAATTCGCTTGCCCATACTGTAGTATCAGGCAAAAGCACTTGTTTACGATAAGTTTCTAAATCGGTAAATCCATCAGGAAGACGAGAGGAGTTGTCTGGATTTTCGTAGTAAGCCATATATTCCAACCAGTGGATATTGGCGATCTCAGTTTGGTCCATGAAGAAAGACTGAATACTTGCTGTTCTTTCTACATTATCATGCGTATACATAATATCCTCTTCAGAAGAACCTAATACAAAACGACCTCCTTCAATAAATACCATGTTAGGTGCATCAGGTTGGCCTT
>DMXI01000269.1 GCA_003483885.1 Microscillaceae bacterium | reverse complement strand
AAATAAATTTTTCGACCTTTTCGGGTTTTAGGATAGTGGTAATAAAAAAGTTTCTAATTTTGCCCGATATTAAAAAATGTCAATTTTTTTACTGTTATGGCAAACAACAGAACTTATACGATGATTAAGCCTGACGCTGTATCTGCGGGTAATAGCGGGGCAATTATCAAAATGATTGAAGAGGCTGGTTTCCGCATTGTGGCTATGAAAATGACACAAATGACCAAAGAAACTGCTGGGAAATTCTACGAGGTTCACAAAGAAAGACCTTTTTATAGTGATTTATGTGACTACATGTCTTCTGGTGCAATCATTCCTATGATTTTGGAAAAAGATAATGCTGTAGAGGATTTCCGTAAATTGATCGGAGCTACTAACCCAGCCGAAGCCGCAGAGGGTACCATTCGCAAATTGTTTGCTAAATCTATTGAAGCAAATGCGATCCACGGTTCTGACTCAGACGAAAATGCTGCAATAGAAGGAAACTTCTTCTTCTCAGCGGTAGACCAATACTAAGGTTTACTCAAAAAACATTGCAAAGCACTTACTATATTTATTGGTAAGTGCTTTTTTATTTTAATATGAACAAAAGGGAGAGGAAGTGTGAAGCTCTGCATATAAAAGTTAACTTGAGTGCCGTAAACTCAAAACAGTGTCCAGCAATTGATCTGTGCCGAAGTACAAATGCATATAAGAGGCTAGTACTTGTTTATATTGATACATATGAGTTTCGACGACTTGATTGCGGGCGTTGGTAACAGTTCCCACAGTCGAGGCATTTTTATCATTTACAATATTTGAATAATGGAATTCGTGGCCTTTTAATACTTCTTCTTGTAATTGTATGCAACGGTACCCCAGGTGAAGTTTCATCTGTTCCATACTTGTTTCAAAATCAAAAACATTCACCATCGGATATCTTTGCCCATCCTTATTGATAATATTCTTGCCTAAATACATCATTCCCCCACACTCTGCTATAATTTTCCCTGAGGAGTTTGCGTACTCATATAAACTTTTTTGCATCGATACATTATTAGATAATGTTTCTAAGTAGCATTCTGGATATCCTCCTGGGAGGTAAATCAGGTCTGCTTCTGGGATTTTGTTGTCATGGAGAGGGCTAAAAAATACTACTTTGCCCTTACGTTTAAGAGTGTTAATATTTTGGTGATAACAAAAGTTAAAGGCTTCATCTCGTGCGATTGCCGTAGTAAAATTAGACGAATTGTGTACCTGGAGCTGACTATTGCGTGATTTTGTTGGCCTTTGACAAATATCCAAAAGTTTGTCTATATCAACATACTCCTCTAATGCTATAGCCAGGTTATCTATTGTTGCTTGGTATTTATCTATTTCAGCAAGCGAAAGCCCTAAATGCCTGGAAGGAATTTCACAATCTTTTAGGAATGGGAGGTGTCCTAGAGGAGTAATGCCTACATCTTTGCAGGCATCTACTAAAAACTGATAGTGACTAGCGGTATTTACTCGATTAAATATAACCCCTGCGATGTTTATGGCTGGATCGAAGTTTTTAAATCCATAAAGCAAGGGTGCAACTGAGTATGCTGTAGCTTGAGCGTTTACGATGAATATAACAGGTAAGTCTAATACTTTGGCAAGTTGAGCTGTACTTCCTTGTGCTTTCTTTGCACCATCAAATAGCCCCATTACCCCTTCTATACAAGCTACTTGTGGTTGTTGGGTATAATAAGCATAAGTTTCCCTAATGTGATCTTCTTCCATCATAAAGAGGTCTAGATTGATCCCTGTTTGGCCGCAAGCTAACTCATGAAACTTAGGATCTATGTAGTCAGGGCCTGCTTTAAAAGGTTGAACAGTTACTCCTCTTTTTTGTAAAGCTCTTAAAATTCCCAACGTAAGCGTTGTTTTTCCTCCATTACTACTAGGAGCAGCGATAATAAACTGAGTTTTGTTCATAAAAATGAAGATAGGTCACTAGTAAAAGCTGCCAAGTATAATATTTTTTACATTAAATACATCCAATCGTATAGAATGTTAAGTTATATTGCATAGATGCAACTTGCTAAAGTTATCTAGTACCTAATAATTGAGATACATATGAATCGTCGTGAATTTGTGGTAGGCTGTAGCGCTGCAATTACTGCTATGGCTGGAAGCCAAATCGAAAGTTTTGCCTTTTCTCCCCAACCAAGTGCTCAGCAAGAGATATTCGTTTTTGTGTTTTTACGAGGAGGGTGTGATGCCCTCAATTTGATTGCTCCAGTAGATGATAAAAACTATGTAGCAGCACGCCCCGCTTTTTTGAGAGTGACAGAAAGCGGTAAAAATCAAGGACTACGGCTAAAAAATAGCCTCAATAATCAAGATTTTAGGCTACACCATAAGGCAGGAGCATTACATGAACTGTACAACAGTAACAATTTAGCCATTATCCATGCCTGTGGACTTGCCAACGGTACCCGAAGTCATTTTGATGCCATGGATATGATAGAGCGAGGCATCAATCAGAAAAAGAATAGTACTGATGGTTGGCTCACTCGCTACCTAAAATCTACCCAGCTGGAGGGGATGCTACCAGCAGTCGCAGCAGAAACCAATCTCCCTAAAGCATTTATGGGGAGTAATGCAGCAGCCTCTATTAAAAGTTTGAATGATTTTAAGGTAAATGGAGATCCAAGACTTCAAGGTATTCTCAAGACCATGTATCAAGGTGATACTTTACTTCACGAAACTGCACAAAGTACGCTTTCTACTCTAAAATACATCAATCAAAAAATTGCTAAAGACAGCAAAGGAAGACCTAAAAAATATCAACCAGCCAATGGGGCCAAGTACCCCCAAGGATGGCAAGCCGGTGGTTTAGGTAAATCTCTCCAGACAATTGCCCAAATTATAAAAATGGATGTGGGGCTACAGGTGGCTACTGTGAGTTTTGGTGGCTGGGATACCCATGAAAACCAAGCTTGGCATTTTCCACGAAAAACAGAAGGACTCTCTCAGGCATTGGCGGCTTTTTATAATGATTTATCCAAGTATCACAAGAGACTTACTGTATTGGTAATGAGTGAGTTTGGACGTAGATTAAAAGCCAACAAAAGCAATGGTACTGATCACGGCCATGGGGGCATTGCGTTTGCGTTGGGAGGGAATGTCAATGGCGGAAAGATTTACGGAAAGTGGCCTGGCCTGGCTACTGAACAATTAGACAAAAGGGTGGATTTGGATGTAACGACTGATTATCGTACCGTGTTGAGCGAAGTATTGCAAAAACGTATGGGTAGTAAACAGATCAACCAAATTTTTCCTGGGTTTAACAATGATAAATTTTTAGGTTTTGTGTAAGTTTTTTACAGTTTTATCTAAAAAAAACATAAAATTTAGCTTTATCACTTAAACTTACATTCAAAAACATAGTTTTTTCCTCGTTCGTTTAAAAAAGAGGGTAAGGGAATTTACCTATCTACTATTATTAGCATATATAGTTAACATTTACGAACATTTTGTGTTGTAAGAATACTACAAAAGGCAAATCATTGAGGATTCAACTATGAAATTAAAGTACTTTATTCAACCTTTTAGCATTTTTTGCTATTTCTTTTTCTTTGCTACTACCGCCCAAGCTCAAGTGGCGGAGTGGGCCCCTACAGTGGCAACTACACTCACAAGTGGGGTATATGATAACTTGACCGACAATAGTTGGTACGTAGCCGCCAATTGGAATTTTACTTCCGGTTCGGCTCCTGGTGGAATACCAGATGAAAATACAGACGTAATTATTCCAGGAGGAGTTCCTGTCTGTTACATTCCTGATGAATTCAAAGTGGGTAGTATCAATACCCTTCCCCGAGCCAAGAGCATTACGATCCAGAGTGGTGGTGGTTTACACAACCTGGCTGGAAAAGGTTTAAGTCAAGAAGCGCTGTTTTTAGAAATAGCCGGAGACTTGACCGTTGATGCAGGAGGTACTTATTTGGGAAACACCGAGGAAACCAGGGTAAATGGAAACTTCTTGAATAACGGAGATTTTATTATCAAGCTGGGTACCAATGTGTTAGAGGTTGGGGCTAATTTTACCAACAATTCCCGTATCTCTAAGGAGGGATCAATCATCAACCGAAGGTTCAACCTGGACTTTCGCCTAGGCACCAACTCTACCTATACCAATAACAATGGTTTTGGAAATACCTACACTACTTTTTCTACCTACAATACCTCACCTGGAACCAATCGCTTTACCAATCAAGATCTTTTTGTAACCGACGCCGTAGATGAAATGCTCATCACCAAAACAAATGAGGCGACGGTCACCAATAATGACACTGGTGATCCTACACCAATTTATGTGGGAGTCGTCACCGCCAATGGCGACTTAGAAGTCGCCAATACTGGAAACCTGACAATTATTAGTGGTTCTTTATTAATAAAAGATGTAGTGAGTACGACTACTGCTGTCACAACGGCTGATGGAAGCCTAACGCATCCCAGAGGCTATTCCTGGGCGATACCCGATGCAGACATCAATGTGAGAGGAAACCTGACTATATCGGATGCTGGCCCGCTCGGAAGTGGAAATGGTGCTAGCCTAGATTTGTTTGATACGGACGCTACTGCCAATAACTTATCTCTACACCTAGGAGGAGACTTATTTGATGAAAATACCGAAGAACCTCGTAATGATGCTGACCGCCGCGGTTTTTATATAGGGGTAACTACGATTATTACCAACACCAATGCAACTGATGGTGAACGTCCCTGGTTGATATTTAATGGAGCGAGTAATGGGTCAGTAAATACGCAAACCATACGAGGAAGGTATACTTTACGCAATGATGCAGCAGATGAATTGACTGAAGGTGCGGGAATGGTGCTCCCTTATGTGGTTATTTTAGATAATGATAACTTAAACGGAGCCAATGATACTGATACCAATGTGGAGCTGGCCTCAGGAGTAAGGTTTGTTGGAGACATTACTATTCATAAAAATACCATATTCAATCTTTTGAGTAATAAGGTATTACTGGGAGATAACCCCGATGATGAACTCAACGCTTTTGGAACGTTGAGAGCAGAATCTAATGCAGAGTTTCGAATGCACGATGATGTGAGAATTCGTGGGCGTAGCGGAGGCTCAATTATTATCCAAGGATCTAATGGAGGACCAGTGTTCTTTAGTAGGGGAGATACTGGAAACTATCGTGTGATGGCTTATAGTGGATGTTATGTTTCAGTAATTTATGGTGACTTCTTTGCAATGGTGGGTAATAACGATGATAGCAAAGGAACTTTACAAGGGGTTAATACTGGTTATGCCTTAGCTAATACTGGAGTGGCTACTGACAATACCAATGGAGGTACCAATAGTAATGGAGGACTCAAAGTATATCAAGGGGCAACATTGGATCCTGTGAATAATTTCAGTTTTGGCCGTATGCCTAATAAACTTACCCTGAATATGACCATTCCTATTGATGCTACCAATGCACCTGAGTATAACAGCACTGGGTTTGGAGGTATTACCATTGATGGATTCTTTTTTGGAGGTGGTACCGGCAGTACTGTTGTAAGAAATAATATTAATGGGGCTATTATTATGACCAATGCCCTTGGTAATTCGGCAGCGGCAGGAGTAGGTGAAATATATGACCGAGGTGATTACAGTGATCCAGGCGATCCTGATCGAATTATTTGGAATACATTTACTAAGTGTATTTGGAAGGGAGGAGCAAGTTCAGGAGATGTGACTTCTTGGAACAACCCTCTTAATTGGATCAATGAATCAGGTGGAGCACTAGGGTTTGTCCCTGGTTCTACTGGTAACACAGCAGTAGATGTGATTATTCCTAAGGGAGCAGATAATGACTGTAATTTAGATGTAAACAATATAAACCTTGAAGGAACAATAAGGGTAAATTTTGCGGGAACAACCTTTACTGGTATTACCGGATCTGCCAATCGTACATTGAACATTGTATCAGGAGTTACCTTATTTCAAGTATCTGGAGACTTTATGATTGATGACGACGGGGCCATTAGTGTTCATAGTGATGCTGCTCCTAATCAATGTAGAATTGAAGTAGGCGGAACCATTAATTTTGATAATAATGCGGTAACCTTTACAGAAGGGACGTCGGTGTTAGCCTGTGTGGGTGATCAACGACAAAGAGTTACGTTAAGGGGAGAGTCTTTGTATACGCTGGAAGTAGCTTCTACTAAAACCGGGGATGTATTTTGTGGTGGAGCAGTTACGTTGAATGGTAATTTAGACGTACAAGGTGGATTGTTTAGGGGAAATGCTGGTGGAGCTGATATCAGAATCAGGGGAGATGTAGTTCAAACAGGTGGAGATATTTTTCCTTGGAATAGTGACTTCTTTATGGAGGGAAGTTGGCTGAATACAGGAGGGACAATGGCCAATGCAGGAAATGGTTCTTTCAACTTTGAGCCAGGCAACACTACTGCTAAACAGATTCGGACCAATGGACAAAACTTTACCACGGTAAACTTTAATGATAATGGATTAGGTGCTGTTACAGAATATAACTTAGTAGATAACTGGACTATTTTGACGATATTGACAATCAGGAACAATTGTCAATTAAATGTACCAGATGCAGTGACTGCCAATTTTGGGCGTACCAATATTAATAGTGGAGGAACAGTAGATGTAAAAGCAGGTGGTACGCTGGCAATGGAGGCCAGCGAGACGCTCACTGTAAATGATGGCGGAAAAATTAAAATAATTGGTGAAAGTGGTAAGTATGCTCGTTTGACTCGTCAAGGGTCTAGTGGAACTTACTCGTTCAATATTACTGGAACCATCTCGGCTCGTTATTATCTTATAGAATCATTGGATGCTAATGGAGTAAATTTACAAACCAATGCCAAGACAGAAAGCCCTGGTACTATTACTTACGGTGGTGGTGGAAGTGGTTATACTTCGGCTCCCACGGTAACGGTTGCTGGTGGTGGTGGTTCAGGAGCCGATTTTGAAGCCATACTTACCGGAGATGCAGTGACAAGTTATACAAAACGAAATACTTTAAGTACTGTTAATATTGTAAGTGGTGGTACTGGTTATCCTACTGATGGAAATTTTCCTATTACGGTAACAGGGGGAACTACCAATGGTTCGGTCATTGTGACGGTAAATTCAGGAGTAATCACCGCCGCTAGTATCTCAAGCTTTGGTACAGGGTATACCTCCACGCCTACCTTAGATCTTACAAGCCTTGGTGCACCAACCTCTCCAGCTACTGTAAACTTGACCATATCTAATGCCATTTCAGGAGGGTCAGGCTTTACGCAAACCCCTACTGTTGTGCTTTCTGGTGGTGGTGGTACTGGTGCTACTGGTAGCGCTCAATTGACAGCAACGCCTTTAGATAAAGTAGTTATTTTTAGCGGAGGAACAGGTTATAATGATGGTACCCACCCTTATACTGTATTGGGAGGAAGCCCTAACGCTACGGTAAATTTTGTGGTTTCGGGAGGAGTAATTACCAACATAAATGTAACGAGTGCTGGAGGAGGTTATACCTCTACCCCAACTATAGATTTGAATAGCGTAGTAGGGTTGGGAACGCCCACTACTGCTGCCTCAGTGGATGCTTATTTAATAGGGACTTCGGTTGATCAAATTACAATACCTTCTCAACTAGTATATCCAGTAGCCACTTTTAGTGATGGTATATTTACTGATGGAGTAGATGGCGGTGCTTTTATCACAATTGCGAGCAACATCTTTACCTTTAATCGGGCTGGCAATGATGTGTATAGTAGAAATGCCACTACAGCCTTAGATGGTTCCAGAACTTATAGTAGCCCTCTACCTGCAGGAGTTACCCACGATTATAATACTGACCCTAGAATAGACACTATTTATAACATTGTCTTTCCTAAAAATCCAGGGAGTACGGCTGCCAATATTAGAAGAACAACTACAAACAATAATGGGTACCGTCGTATCATCATCAAAGATGCACTAGGAACCTTCTCGGGAGAAGATTTTGATGACGAGGCGGCAGTTTCAACCCGAGCAGCAAATAACCCAAATGCGATTTATAACCCAGATGGGATTGAAACCGACAGTATGGTGGTATGGCGTACCGAAGGGGTGAAACGCTGGGATGGGGGACCTACTTCTACGGGGACCTCCTGGAGCGATCCGCAAAACTGGCGACCTGACGGAGTACCTGGTCCAGGTGATAAAGTAATTATTAGTTATGATTTGTTACAATTGCAGTGGAACGTTGCTGCCGGACCTCCTGATGTGATCGCTCCTGCTTCTTTTGTCATTGACTTTGATTTGAATCCGGCCACTCAACCTATTACTTGTAGAAGTTTAACGATTGAATCATCTCTACCAGACCCGAATGCTACCAATGCTACCAAGCCCATTGTGGTAAATATGCAGCAGAATATGACTGTGTTGGAAAACGTGGTAATTTCTTCTGATGTAACCGTGAATCCTAGTGCAGGTACTACCCTAAGCGTAGGTGGTAGTTGGAATAATGATGGGGATTTTAATCCTACTTCTAGTGTCATGACAGTTGATTTTAACCAAAGTTTTACCCGCACGGTGACGAATGGAGGCGGCTCACGGTTTTCTAATATTTTGTTTAGTCAAGGTATTACTGATTTAGGTTCTGATCTGTATGTAGAAGGAAATCTTACCATAGAGAGCGGATCTTCTTTGAGTCCATCTAATAATAACCGACAAATTACCATAGAAGGTAATTGGATAAACCGTGGTACTTTTGACCCCAAACAAGGAACGGTACAATTTGGTAACGGAGGATCGGCTACCCAAACGGTTACTAAAGTGCCTTTAAATGAGCCTCAGGAGTTTTATAGTGTCATTGTACAAAAACCAACAGGTATACTTGAGACAGGGTCACGGATGCAGATCAATCAGCAGTTAGACATTAAAAATGGTAAAATATTAACTGCTAAAGATAAAGAACTGATTTTTGGTGATAACAGTAACTTACCTTTGGTAACGAGTTCCAGTTACATTGATGGGCCTTGTGGTCACTTATATTCTGATGCGACTACCTCTGCTAACTTTAAGTTTTTCCCGATTGGTAAAGGAGATACTTACATTGGAGGATCAAATGCAAACCGAAGAATCCAGTTAAGTGTGCGAACAACCAATTTATCAATTCCTGCTGGTCAGTTTTTACTCATGGTAATGGAACAGTTTGAGCAACCAGGGCCTAGTCGAACCGTTCCTTCCACTTCTAGTGCGAACTATGTATCTAGAAGTCGTTATTGGAAGGTAGATCAAAGGTTGTATCCAAATACTGACTCAGGCCCATTACAAAACGGTGTAACTGATGTAACTATAGAAACAGCCAAAATTCAACTGGCCTTTGACGCAAGCTCAGAACGGGGAGATTATACCTTGGGAACCAACCCTTGGTTGTTTGGGACTACTGTACAAGAGGTAGATTTCGCGGAATTGGGAGGACTCTCAATTTTGAAAGATAATGGAGCCGATAAAAAAGGAGAAGGAGTAAGCTATCCAACAGTAACCATAACAGACAATACACCTGGAAGTGGTGCAACCGCAACAGCTACTGTTGGGGCTGGTGGAACTATTACTGGGCTTACGGTAGTGAATGGCGGAAGTGGTTACAGTAATGCAAATCCTCCTTTGGTGACAATTGGTGGAGGCGGTGATGAAAACGGTATTTTAAATGCTCAAACTACTGCGAATAATGCTGGTACTGGAGCAGTATATACGGCTGATGTAGATGGTACAGGGGTTATTACAGGCTTTACCTTAGTGAGTGCAGGCTCTGGGTACAATACGGATGACCCTCCAGTAGTTACCATTGGTGGAACAGGAGCGATTGGGCGTGCAATAGTAGCCGGAGGAGAAATCACCTCAATAGAGGTAATTGCTCGAGGTACAGGTTATAAAAGTCCAGTAGTAAGCATTACAGGAGTAACTTCTGGAACCCCAGCAGACTATAACGCTACTGTAGGTACCGCTGGAAGAATTACAGGCTTTACTCAGGTGGATGCTGGAAGCGGCTATGTAACTGGATCGGCTGAATGGCAAGATGCAGGTAGTGATATCAACAATATCAATAGTCAGCAATTTACAGTGGAATCTACCGGGCCTAGTACCACAGATTTTACTTTCTCTACGTTAGGAGATGGTATCTTCACCTTAGCCTGGAACTTTATCGCTTTACCGATTCAGTTTTTAGAATTGAAGGCTGATGCCATAGATAATGAAAAGGTAGCGGTAAAATGGGTGACTAATAATGAAGACGAAATAGCACGTTTTGAAGTACAAGCAAGCCGCGATGGAGGCAAAACGTTTGAATCTATCGGGGAACGTTTAGGAAAAGGAAATGGCCGTGGAGCAATCAATTATGAGTTTATGGATAATTTGCCAGTAGATGGAATCAACTATTACCGTTTGCGTCAGGTAGACATCAATGGTTTGGAGCGTTTTACCAAAGTAATTACCGCAAATATAGATCGTCCAGCAAACTTTAGTGTTACTCCTAATCCGGCAAGTAAAGGACAGGTGATTCAAATTGAATTATCAACCATTACTTCAGGAGATCAGGTCGTGGTTAAACTATTAGACATCAAAGGAAATATGATTAGCAGCCAGGAAGTGTCTGGTACCAAGGTATTAGATTATAAATTGCCGGTTAATATTGCCGCTGGTATGTATATGTTAAAGCTAGAAACAACGAATAAGTCTTACCAATCAAAAATTATTGTAAGGTAGGCAATTTGTAATAATCATAGATTTAAAAGCCTAATCAAATCTTGTGTTTGATTAGGCTTTTTCTTTAAAGGCTAATGCAAGATGATCAGGCCTCTTTATGATGATTTTTTGATTATAAATGAAATATTACTTAAAAGGAAACTCCCACTCTCCCAAGTAAGGAATCCATAAATAACCTTTGCGAAAAAAGCCAATGTCGGACGAGGGGTGCGAAGAATCTGTGATGACTGGCGCCTCCATTTTTTTGTATATATCTTCCCTCACTACAAATCCTTTCATCAGTAATATATCCTTGGGGTAGGTCACAAACTCATGTAAATCACGCCATTTCTCTAGTCCAATCCCTACCAATGCATAACGAAATCGTGGAGCATCAATCAGAAGCTTAAAAAACTCAAAGCCAATTAAGGACATTTCCAGCGCATCTTTGGTAGACCGAATCCCAATATTGCTGATGCCTCCCACTTTGACAAAATAGCTGTCTTTATGAAAATGAGTAGTCACTGGATACTGATTAAGCTTGGTTTGAATCATTTTTTGTTTTGTCAAAAAATTACTCAAACGCTCAGTATCTTCGGCAGATGAGCCAGTGTTAATCCATAGAGAAAAGTCAAAAGCCATGACTTGATGTGTAAAGGTTTAACTGATACTCTCAGCTTTAAACAACCGCGTATGTTGTTTTACTCATTTATATAGTAAACAGAAAATAAACCAGCTTTTGTAAAGCCTGGTAAGATTGACTACGCAGGGATTTAATTTACAGAGTATTAATGTTTTTAAAGCAAAAAACTTCCTTAATCAAGGAAGTTTTGCAGTGAAGTTATTGTTAATTCAAATAAATTTCAAATAGATGTAGTGATTTGTAGCAGAGTCTGGCAAATTGCTTGGGTGTGATTGTGCTTGTAATATGGCCTTTAACGAGGTGTGGAGTGATTAGGGCCTGTAAAATATCAAGATTGGCAAATTTTCTATATTTTATCACAACTTCGGGTTATCTTTCAAAAAACTGTATCTTGCAATTTTAAACATAGAAACTGCCTCGACTTGGTCGGGGTGATACGGTATTATTCTTTCAGCAAAAATTGACTTCAAAATTATGGCAAGCAGATCGAAAAGCAAGAGTTATTTTACACTCCTCATTTTAGCGGCGGCAGTTGTGGCCTATGTTTTAAACTTGGGTGGTTTCAAAGATAAAGTAAACCAAATCACGGCCCAAGAGCAGGAACAAACCTCAGGGTCAAGCAGAGAGGTGGTTGATCAAATCAATTCTGGTGGAGGCACTTCTTCTGGTAGTGCGTCCAACAAAGATGAAAGTACCAACTTATCTTCCAAGGAAGTAAATACCGCAAGTTTGGAAATCCCTTCAAGCAAGTATGATGTGGTGCAACATGCGCATTTTGCCTTGGGGTACGACGAAAAACACGAACAAGCGGCTTGGGTAGCTTATAAACTAGAAGCCAGAGAAACCAGAGGACGAGCTGAACGTGAAGATGATTTTCGCCCCGATCCAGCCGTTGCTACTGGATCAGCTAGTCCGTCGGACTATTCTCGTTCTGGCCATGACCGTGGGCATTTGGCTCCGGCAGCAGATTTTAAGTTTTCTAAAAAAGCCATGTCTGAAAGCTTTTTTATGAGCAATATGAGTCCACAAAAGCCTCGTTTTAACCGAGGAATTTGGAAAGAACTGGAAGAACAAGTGCGTGATTGGGTAAAAAAAGACAAAGCCTATTATGTGGTAACTGGCCCAGTATTGAGTGGGAGTCGTTATCGCAAAATTGGCCGAAAAAATAAAGTAAGCGTACCTAAATACTACTACAAGATTTTATTAGATATGGAGGAGCCAGAAGTGAAAGCCATTGCCTTCTTAATGGAAAACAAAGGTTCAGAAAAGCCCTTGAGTAGTTTTGTAGTATCGATAGATCGCATTGAGCAAATGACTGGTATTGACTTCTTTCCGAATTTGCCTGATAATCTGGAAAAAAAATTAGAGGCATCGGCTTCTACCAGAAACTGGAACTTTGATAAATAATTCAAAAGTATTTTACTTATAAAAAAGCTCCCCTTCTCAAATGATAGAGAGGGGGAGTTGTGTTTTATTTTAAAGCGTGTATTAAAATCATATGCATTATATTGACAATCAGGGTATTACTGATCCGAAAGTGAATTTGGCGATAGAAGAACACGTACTGAGAAATTTTGATCCGACGGGTGAGTTCCTCATGTTATACATCAATGCTCCTTCGGTGATTTTGGGTAAGCATCAAAATGTGTTTGAGGAAGTAAATGTAGACTTTGTTCAAGAGAGTGGAGTACAGGTAGTACGAAGGGTATCAGGAGGAGGAACCGTATATCATGATTTGGGTAATTTGAATTTTAGTTATTTAGTGCCTCACGATGCGGCTAAAGTCAACAATTACCAGTATTTTTTGAATCCCATTGTAGCAGCTTTACAATCATTGGGAGTTCCTGCGGAAATTAGCCCTCGAAATGACATTATGGCGGCAGGAAAAAAAGTCTCAGGCAATGCTCAGTTTTCTACTACCAAACGTATGGTAAGTCACGGAACCCTGCTTTTCAACTCTGAAATTATTCACCTTTCCCAATCGCTCAAAGCGCTGGATTCCAATATTCAATCTAAAAGTATTAAATCTTACCGTAGTCCAGTGGCCAACATTGCTACGTACCTTAGCCCTGCCCAACGTCAAGAGTTAGATATGGAGCAATTCAAAAAAGTATTGTTGAAGCATATCTTTCAAACTGAAGAAATTCCGGTATACCAACTAACCCCAGAAGATTGGGAAGTGGTAAATACATTGGTACAGGAAAAGTATAGCACCTGGGAGTGGAACTTTGCTCGTTCGCCCAAGTTTAGCCTGGAAAACACCGCAGAGATTAATGATACAAAAATAACCGCGCAGCTTCAGGTAAAAAAAGGATACATTACCTCCATAACTTTTGGTGGGGAGGGTAATGATAAAGGCTGGCAGACCCTGGCAGAGCAGCTGATTGGAAGTAAATTTGAGAAGAACGCCCTGAAAACCAAGCTGGAAGAGGTAAAAGCTGAGACATTGACTCAAGCAAGTCCTGAGCAGATTTTATCATTCATATGGGTATAGTTCAAGTAGTTTGTTTATATTGAAATAAACTTACGAACCTACATGAATCTATCTATACTAATCAAAATTACTGTTTGCCTGATGTTGATGACCTTTGTCAGTCAGGCAAAAAGCACTTTGGAAGTACCTGTGCCTATAGATACCTCTAAAAAGACTACTGAAGCCGCGGCGGAAGCTGGCCCGACGCATACCCACGTAAAATCATCAAAGCAAACACGGCAGGTATTTGCTAAAAAATACCGAAAGAAACGATATAATGTGGGTAAGCGGAGAGTAAAAAAGCCACGCAAACGCCTCAAAGGTAAGATGTCGTCCTTTACTCTTGCTTTCCTTTTGATTTTCCTCGCGTTGTTTACCCTTGGGTTGTTGGCTTGGTTAGACATATTGGCCTTGTGGATATTGGGCATATTTCATTTTTTAGGAATCTTCGCGTTGTTTAGTTCTATTTTCCTAATAGATGATTTGCAAGGGTTGGTTTTGTTGGTCTTGCTATTTTTTGCGATTATTCCTTTACTGGCAGTGCTAGGCCTGTTGAGTTTTGGGCTGACTTTCTTTAGCTGGGGAGCAGCCGTGATTGGTGGTGTTACGGTATTCACCGCTGGTTTTTTACTATTAATGGCTTTGCTTGGATTTGGTACTTACTAACTTATTTTTTTAAAGATAAGCGCTCTTTGATTTTATTGTATCTATGGCGCGACATCACAAATTCGCTTCCATCTTTGAGGCGAACAATGTACTTTTCATTTTCCCAAAAAGCATAATTCTTCAGATAATTTAAATTGATAATGACCGAACGGTTGATACGCACAAACAATTCAGGATCTAGCGATTCTTCTAACTCCTGAATTGTTTTTTTTACCACAAATTGCCCTTCCTGATTAATTGCGTAATACTTTCGTTCTATTTTTTGTAGCCGGAAAATTTCATTGACTTCCAGCAATACCTCTCCCTCGGTATCTTTAGCATCTAAATAACGAGAAAAATACGAGGTAGGAGTAGGAGATGTAGGCAAGTGTACAATTTCGGTTTGGCGAGTGAGCTTCGAGAGGTTATAGCCTAATATCCCGTACCCCATCACGAATACAGGGGGTAAGTAGGTGAGGTATAAATGAGCATTCAGGAAAAAGTATTCCTTCAGGTACACATCGTATGGCATAGTAGGCAAATGGTGATACAAAAACCGGATTCCAATCGTAAATGGTGCGAAGACAAAATAAGCCACTAAAAATAAAGGTAAGAATTTTAAGAAATACCTCAGTTTTCCAGTAGTGCCAGGAGTAACCTTGGTGAGTTTAAATTGATGAGCATACATTCGAATCAACCAAAAAAGAATGGTAGCAGTAACACACTCGATCAGCATTTGATCTATCAACACAAACTGAAGCGTATTGCCCAAGCTAAATTCTTTACTCGAGATCCAGGATTGATTGGCAGGATGAAAATAAAATAACCCCAGATAAATCAGCACCGTTAGGATGGCTGTAAAAAATATAACAGGAGGTTTCTTAAGTATTTGATAATTGATAGAAATTGTAGACTCGCTCATTTACTATTAGATTTTTCACCCTCAAAAATACAGGTTTCGGTCATTAATCGACTCATTTATGATCGTTCAATACCCAGTTTTCAGACATTAAAGCCCCTATTTCAGACAAAAATACCCCCATCACCTTGGTTTTTAACCCAAATTGAGATCAAAACAATTGATCACGAAAACCATATAAAAATGGAACTCACCCATTATCAATCACTCGTTGGGGCCTATGGATTAGCCCTGTTATTATGGTGGCTAGCTCACCGATTATTACCTCATTTATGGGCTACCACAGAGGAGCCTTATTTTAAAACAGCCTGGAAAGAACTCTTAGGGGTAATACTGGCCGCTGTTGCCGTCATGAGTATTGGGGTTGTGTATAGTAAGTATGGCCTCATTCCCAAACCGAAGTATGGATCATACTTGACCGAAAGCCTCAACCAGCTACTCATTTTTTCACCTGCACTTGGTTGGTTGTTATGGCGCAAAGACGCCTGGTCAACGGCTTGGCTACCCCAGCAATTCATTGTACAAAGGATTTTTATTGGTTTGGCCATCGCTTTAAGCGCCATCGGTTTCTTTCTGGTTTTACGCAAAGGCAGCAATGACTACATACAAGTGTTTACAGAAGTATACCACCCAAAAAACCTGGCATACCTTGTACAAGTACTGGGCGAAGATTTTGTCATTGCCCTGTTTTTTGTACGTTTTCAATCCCTATTAGGCAAGCGCATGGCCATCGTTATTGTTGCTGCTTTGTTTGCTGCTGGGCATATTCCAGCTTTTTTGGCAAATGGAGTTACCTGGGTAGAGATGCAATCTTTGGTACTTGATGCCTTACTCTCGATCGGTATACTTACAGTGCTTCAGCGTTCTTCCGATATTTGGTGGTTTTGGATGGTGCACTTTGCGATGGATATGATGCAGTTTTATTCCGTAAAACCATAAATCAAGCGCTTTATGAAAAAAATCATCGCACTTATTGGGTGCACCTTTGGAATCATACTAAGTGTGCAAGCACAAATCCAAAAAACACCCATCAAACAAAAAGCAGTTCCTATATCGGGTTTTGGAGGGATGCTCATTGAGACAAGCTATATTGCTGGTAAAAGCGCCACCTTAATTGGTGGCGGGGCTGGAATCAGGATTCACCAAGTATACCTTGGAGGGTATGGCCTTGGATTGAGCAGTGATATTCTGCAACAAGTAAATAACCAACGCTTACGCTTAACCTTTGGTCATGGAGGCTTTTGGTTAAAAACCGATATGTTATCCCGAAAGCTAGTCCATTTTACACTAGATGCCAAGGTAGGCTGGGGGAGTGTCAACTTTGTGCAAAACGATGGTACGAATGTATACAAAGTACCGCTGTTGGTAGCCAATCCTGCGATAGGGCTCAACTTAAATCTGTCGCGTTTTATAAAAATAAGCGGGATCGTAGGACATCGTTTTATCAGTTTAAACGAAGATCCAGCATTTTCAACGATTGACTTAAACACATTTAATTATAGCTTATCGCTCAAGTTTGGATGGTGGTAAAGCATAAAACCATAACTATGAAAACGACCTTGAAACAATTGATTTTGTTGATTGTATTATTGCTACAAGCAGAATTGCAAGCTCAACCAAAGACATTATGGCAACCTACTGGACTAGTTACTTTAACCAATTTTGGGATGCCTGTTTTAGAATTGAGTGCCATTGATGGCCAAGTGGCCTTGATGACTGGTGGGGCTACTGGAATAGGAATTAATCATTTTATTACCGCAGTATATGGCCAATGGCTGATAAGTGAAAACCGATTTCGGGTAGAAAATCAAGATCTGAAACTCAACTTTGGCCACGGAGGGATACTTTTGGGATACCAGGCCCCAACCCAAGGTAAGGTACACGGATATGGCAACTTGCAAATAGGTTGGGGGAGGGCTAAACTTAAAAATACTACGAACCGTCAGGTAATTTTCAAAGACGATAATTTATTGGTGGTCAATCCGGTATTAGGCGTACATATCCAGCTAATAGCTTATATGAAACTGCACCTGACAGGTGGCTATCGTTGGGTAAGAGGCAATGCTTTGCCCATACCAGGTGGGACTATGCTGGACAGTTGGACAATAAGATGTACGGTGGTTTTTCATTGGCAAGACCAATAACTGATAGGATGGAAAAGTAGGGGCAAACTACCCTCTTTTCCATTTAGTGATTAACAGTTGCTTCAACTGATCGTAATTTTTCACAATGGCTGGAATAATAATCGTATCTTGCTCTTCGTATTGGTAATGACTTCCCCGCTGCATTCCCTTCTTTTTGATATACAGACCCATTTCGTCTTCTTCCAAATCAACAATTTCTTCATAACGGATAGAAATCGTTTTAAGCCCTTTTCCTTTTCTCAAAAGTGCAAAAGGTTGTAATTCCACCTTGGTATTAGCCAAAGTACGTTCATTGATATAGTTAATAACTGTAGTACCAGCGAACAATATGACACAGCCCCCCAGAAATAAGTGCCCTAGGATTGGTTTCAACGAAAACACCCACAAACTCAGGTAAGTAAAAGCCCCCAACGCGCCACAAATAGTAGCCATAGATTTTATTTTCGCACGAAGTAATTTTTGTCTAAAGCGGGATTTTAACCCTTGATCTGGCAAAAAAACATTGGTAATGAAGTTTTGAGAAGCTTGAGCGTGTACCAGTGGGTTCTGTATATGCTTGGTTCTTAAACGAAGTGCCTCTTGTTTGAGCTTATCATATTTTTTCCAAAACTTTTCCTCATTGGCGAGTAATCTGGGATAGGTTTGCCATAATTCCTGGTCTTTTTGTGGGTGTTTCATGATTTGTATATCAACAACATTCAATGAATAATAAAAGGTTTGTATCTCAAAATTGTTTGTGTAAAAATAAAGAACTGTCCAACCGTGGGCATTAACTGTGTTGAGCTGGACAGCTTGCTTACCCTTTAAAAATACAAAATAGTACAAACAATCTTATAATCAGTCGGTTATATATTTGGCTTAACAATTGAAAATGAGCCAAACAGGATAAGCAACACACTATATACTTAGCAGCATAATCAACTAATACAATTGGTATAGATACAATGTTATGAAGCAAAGAATTACTATTACAAATATGAATATCGAATAGCGATCAACGAACTTCGAATAACGAAGGAAAAAGATTTTGTAGTGTCAACTACCTCTGCCATTTGAAACGTTAGTACCCTTCTCAAATCGTTGATCTGTATTCGTTAATCATTATTCTTTTGCTAACATTAGCGTTGGGTGTAGAAATCAAGAGATTTTATGCTACAAAGCGTATAGCCAAACCTTCTGGTCATGTTTAAAAATTATTTAAAAACCACCCTTAGAAACTTATTACGCAATAAAGTATTCTCATTCATCAATTTATTAGGCCTCACCATTGGCTTGAGCGCTTGCCTGCTCATCTTACAGTATATTCAAAATGAAATAAGTTATGACCAGTTTTACCCCGAAGCAGAGCGTTTGTTTAGGGTGGTAAGGTTAGAAGGAACCGCCGAAAGTAATCAGGCATCCACTTCGCCAGCCTTAGGACCTACCATGGCTCAGTTTTTTCCTGAAATTGAAGCGGCTACCCGTATTCATCGCACCAAAGGCATTATACAAGTAGCACAGCAAAAAGGGGAAACCAAGGCGTTTCGAGAGGAAAATGTATACTTTGCTGAAGCAAATTTCCTGAAAGTGATGGGGTATACGATGCGTACCAAAGGAGACATTACGCGTTTTTTAGATGCACCTAATACCGTGGTGATTTCGAAAACAGCTGCTGCTCGTTATTTCGGAGGAGGGAATCCCGTAGGAGAAACTTTGGTATTGGTAGATTACAACTTTGGCAAGAAGGTAGTAAAAGTTACCGGTGTATTTCAGGATTTACCTCCCAATGCTCATTTGCAGTTCAATATTTTATTTTCACTGAGTACTATCAAAAACAATCCGCAAGAGTGGGCAAAACTAGACAACTGGTCCTGGACCGATTTTTATACCTACCTGCGTTTAAAGCCAGGAGCAACTGCCGAGTCCTTGCAAGCGAAGTTTCCCCCAGTAGTAAAACAACTGCTTAAAAAACTAAGTAATGATCCCAATCAAAAACTGGCGTATCAACTCCAAAACATTCGAGATATACACCTGCACTCACAACTACAGGGCGAACCAGGCGTGAATGGTAATGTAACTGTAGTGCGGTTTCTGGGAATATTGAGTCTTTTTGTGTTAATCCTGGCTTGGGTCAACTATATTAACTTGTCTACCGCCCGTTCGTTGGATCGAGCCAAAGAAGTAGGCATTCGCAAAGTAGTAGGCGCTTATCGTAGTCAACTGATTGGGCAATTTTTACTGGAAGCCTGGTTGCTAAATTTGGTAGCACTGGGGGTGTCGGTATTTATTGTAGATACTACCTTTCCTTGGTTTAGCCAAATATCCGGGCAATCCTTAGAAATAAGCTTATGGAAAAATAGTCAGCTGGTGCTATTGTTTGTAAGCTTTTTTGTACTAGGAACCTTTCTTTCAGGAGCCTATCCAGCATTTGTATTATCGAGGTTTAATCCAGTAAAAGTACTCAAGGGGCGGTTTATCAATTCAGCCCAAGGAAACAACTTACGCAAAACATTGGTAGTAGTTCAGTTCACCATTTCTATTGTTTTGGTCATAGGTACCTATGCGGTATATCAGCAATTGAATTTTATGCGCAACAAAGACCTGGGATTCAACAAAGACCAGATGATGGTAGTAAAAGGCCCAGCTTTGACCGACGCCACTTATGGTCGCAAAGCGCAATTGTTTAGGCAAGCCTTACTAAAACATCCATTAGTGAATCAAGTGGCCTATTCTAATAGTATTCCTGCCAAATCGTTCAATTGGGGGAGCAATGGATTCAAAAGAAACCTAAGTGATCCAGATAATCAAAAAAGTTATTCTGTCACCTACATAGATCAACACTTTATAAAAACTTACCAAATGCGTTTTTTGGCAGGGTCAGTTCCCACCAATCTTATTCCTTATTATCAACAAAAAGGGGTCATCATCAACGAAGATGCCTGTAAATTGCTAGGATTTGCTTCACCTGCCCAAGCTATCGATCAAGTGATTTATCAGAATAAAAAGCCAATTAAAGTACTAGGGGTACTTAAAAATTACCATCATTATTCGCTCAAAAGCCCGATGGTACCTTCTATAATGTTTTTTGATCAAACAGGGAATTACTGCTCTATTAAAATAACTCCTATTAATGGAAACCAAAACAATTATCAACAAATGATTCAATACGCCCAAAAGCAGTATGAAGGGTTCTTTGGTGGAAATCCGTTTCAGTACTTTTTTGTAGATCAAAACTTTGCGCTTCAGTACAAGGCCGATCAGCAATTTGGTCAGGTCTTCGCCTTGTTTTCGTTATTGGCCATACTCATTGCCTGTCTTGGGCTTTTTGGGTTATCGTTGTACACTATTCAGCAAAAAAATAAAGAAATAGGGATCAGAAAAATATTGGGTGCTTCGGGTAATCAGATTTTGCGCCTGCTTTCTCAAAGCTTTTTAAAACTGATCCTAATTGCTTATCTCATCGGATTGCCTGTGACCTACTGGGCTATACACGAATGGCTCAAAACCTATTCGTATGCTATAGATATTTATTTAGGTTTATTTCTAATACCAGCCATTGCTATTTTATTATTGGCCAGCCTCACCATTGCTCATCAAACTTTCAAAGCCATTAGAGCCAATCCAGTAGACATACTTCGGTATGAATGATTTCAAAAAATTGTGTAATTTAGTCTTATCTGTAATAAAGTAGGGTTTATAAAAGTTAGCCCAAAACCAGGGTACAACGCTTTACAGGGTATTATAATATTGTATTTTTACAATAAAATCTTACACAGAAGATAAGATTTATGAAAAAATATCGACCTTGTATTTTAAACGTTTCGTAAAAACTGAAGCCTTGTTTTGGCTGATTTTCAACCTACACTTTATTTTATAAATCAAGTAATTGTAAAGTATTAAGTATTATAACTTAGCCTGTTAGCTCGTTAAGCACACCATATCAAACCATATCCTATATTCTGGAATCATCAAAGAGCTAAAGCCTAAGGAGAATGCTTTATGTTTTTAGTTACCGATTTTAAAACAGACCTTTTTTACTTAATCAATACATAACACATGTTAATATCTACTAAACTAAAACGGTTTTCATACAGGTTTTTAGGAGTTTTGGCAGTAGTAATAGGTGCATTGCAAATCTCTCAGGCACAAGTAGACCGCAATTGTGGTACAGAAGCCACTCCCGAACAAATTGAGTATATGACGAAAAAAATTCGTCCCATTGCTCAAAATTATGCGCGTTTTCGCACAACCGCTACCACATATGTTCCACTAAAAGCACACATTATACGTACCTCAAGCGGAGCAGGTGGATTAGGATTATCTGACTTGATCAAGGCCATTAATGATATGAATGTACTTTATCAGAGTGCGAACATTAGCTTCTACATTTATAATGAAATCAACTTTGTAGATGACGATAAATTCTATGATTACGACTCAAGTGAGGAAGGTGACTTGGGAAACCAGCATAACGTAGCCAATGTGATTAATGTATATTTTGCGAATACAGTGGTTAGTGGAACAAATAGTTTATGTGGATATGCTTATTTTCCAGGTGGTCAGGACATGGTATTGATGGCCAATGATTGTGCTACCAACGGTTCTACCTTACCTCACGAATTAGGACACTACTTTGCCTTGTATCATACCCACGGAAAAACCAATACTGGGACCACCGATGAGTTGGTAAATGGTAGCAATTGTAGCGATACCGGAGATGATGTGTGTGATACACCCGCTGATCCAAATTTAAGTGGAAATGTGGACAATGCCTGCAGTTATACAGGCAATGCTACGGATGCCAATAATGATGCATTTGCTCCAGATCCACTTAACATTATGTCTTATTCTCTACAAAGCTGTCGTACTCGTTTTTCGCAAGGGCAGTACGATCGTATTTCGGCTACACTGACCAATTCAAGAAATTATTTATTGAATTCAGCCACTCCACCTCCTGCAATTACCTCATTTACACCCGATGAAGGCGCTTCAGGTATTCAGGTAACCATTACTGGAACTGGTTTTAGTACCACTGCTGCCGATAATATTGTTAAAATAAACGGTGTACAAGCCACTGTTACTTCTAGTACCGAGACCCAGATTGTATTGAATGTACCTGCTTCGACTAGCACTGGGTTGGTAAGTGTAACAGTAAATAAACAAACCACCTATAGTAGCAATAATTTCTTTGTTCCAATCAGTAATTTCCCTTACACCGAGAGTTTTGAGCTTGGTTTAGGAAGCTGGGCCCAGGCAAACAACGATGACTTTAACTGGAGCATAGGCAGTAATACGACTCCTTCTGATAATACCGGTCCTAATAGCGCCTTTAATGGTACTTTTTATCTATTTACAGAGGCTTCTTCGCCCAATAGCCCTAATAAAAAAGCAAGATTGGTGAGTAGTTCTTTTGATTTTTCTAATCTACCCGATCCAGAAATAAGCTTTAGATACCATATGCGAGGAGCAAATATGGGAACCTTACAACTAGAAGTAAGCACTGATGGAACTACCTGGACCAGTGTATTCTCCAAATCAGGTGACCAAGGTAATAACTGGGTGATCGAAACAGTGGATTTGTCTAGTTATCAAGCAGCCAATGTAAAACTTAGATTTACGGGAACTACCGGAAATGATTTTACCAGTGACATGGCCATTGACTTTATCCAGGTAAGAAGCGCAAGTGCTTTTTATATCGGTGGTTTTAGCCCCACTACTGCTCGAGAAGGCGACGAAGTAACCATTACTGGTGAGGGCTTTAGTACTACTGCTGCCGACAATGTGGTGAAGTTTAACGGACAAGTCACTACTGTAACAAGTGCGACTACCAACAGCCTCAAAGTAACCGTACCTAATAGAGCGACTACTGGTAAAATTACCATAGAGTACAATGGTGGTTTTGCTACCAGTAGTGGTACCTTTACTGTGGTACAAGCTTTGGCGGTAAGTAGTTTCTCTCCTACCTTTGGGAATGTAGGAACTGAAGTAACCCTAATCGGAACAGGCTTTAGCCTTACCGCCAACGAAAATGTGGTGAAGTTTAACGGAACTGTGGCGGAGGTAGTATCTGCTACCGAAACCCGGATTGTGACTAAAGCTCCGCAAGGATTTACTTCGGGGAAGATTACCGTTGAATTTTTAGGCTCAACTGCTACCAGTACCGATGATTTTGTGCTCAATTCGGTGACTAGCTTACCTCAAAACCTTACTGAGGGTAAATTAGAGCTATACCCTAATCCCGCTTCAGATGTAGTAAACCTTAAGTTTTCGGGCAACATTGGCGCTTCTAAAGTGACAGTCCAGGTATATAACCTTCAAGGGCAATTAATGGCCACTTTTAATGGTGTGGTGAAAAATGGTGCCTTACAAATCCCGGTGAGTAAGTTGGCAAAGGGAGTATACAATGCGATTATTAGTGTAGGAGATAAAGGGCAAGTGGTGCGTCGTATTATGCGAAATTAGTCATTTGTTTATACATAAAATAGATGGAGGCAAAACGGTCTCAATTAATAAAAAAAGGCTTGCAGCAATGTAAGCCTTTTTTTATTGCCCATTTATCAAACAGCTTTTGCCCATCTGTGGACATTTTAAAAATTATATTTCCGAAAAATAAACTATAAGTGTTTGGTGTTTAGTGTTTTACGACTTTGGTCTGACTCTTGAAAACCAATTTGACAAATGCCCAAAAAATTAAAACTAACATAGATTAATGGCCATTGAAATAATTGTCTACTAACTAAAGAAATATAGCCATGTTAAAAAATTATTTGAAAATCGCTTTCCGTAATCTGTTGAGGAATAAACTCTTCTCAGTATTGAATATCATGGGGCTGGTTATTGGGATGGTAGCTTGTTTGCTGATTTTACAATATGTGAGGTTTGAAATGAGTTATGATACATCTTTTAAGAATGCAGACAATATTTTTCGGATCAGCAACGACGACTACCAAGAGGGGCGTTTGGCGCAGAGATCTTCGACCAGTTACATCAACATAGGACGGATGATGATCAACGACTTTCCTGAGGTACAAAAGCAAACCTCCATCCGTCGGTTCCGAGCGTCTACTATGTCTTACAAGCAAAATAGCTTCAAAGAGAAAGAATTGTATTTGGTAGACCCTTCATTTTTGGACATATTTTCATTGCGTTTGCTCAAAGGAGATCGAGCAAAGGCACTCAGTCAGCCTTTATCCATTGTAGTAACCCAAACTATGGCCAAGAAATACTTTGGGGGAGAAGACCCAATGGGCAAAACTGTAGTATTTAACGGACGTAGAAACTTCAAGGTAACTGGAGTAGTAGAAGACGCTCCCGCGGATTCGCACTTTGATTATTCTTGTTTAATATCAAACCATCGTCTTCGCAAAGTTTATAAAGAAAGAAATTTTGAGTGGGCCTGGAGCAACTTTCACGTATACGTGCTTGCCAGCCCTGGCACTACTGCGGCTCAGTTAGAGGCCAAATTACCCAGTATCAATAAAAAATACCTGGATCCAGTAGACGCCGAAACGGTTAAGTTTCGGGCGCATAAGCTTACCGATCTTCATTTATTGTCTGGCTATGATGTATCATTGAGCCCTGGCAACAATGCCAATTCTATCTATTTGCTGTTGCTCATTGCTATATTTATATTATTAATTGCCTGGATCAATTATATTAATCTGGCCACCGCTCGAGCCACTGATAGAGCGCGAGAAGTAGGCATTCGCAAAGTAATAGGGGCCTATCGTCGTCAGTTGATTGTACAGTTTTTGGGAGAATCGTTTCTTATCAATCTACTGGCAGTTTTACTCACCGTATTTTTAGTAGATTTCTTATCCCCATTGTTTGTACAGTTTACGGGCAAAGCCATGCAATTTAATATGTGGCAAAGCACCGAGTTTTGGCTCATATTTGGCGCTATATTTATTCTGGGAGTATTATTATCAGGTTTGTATCCAGCTTTTGTGCTTTCCAGGTTTAAGCCAGTTACTGTACTCAAAGGCAAAATCATTCGCTCACCCAAAGGTATTGCCTTACGCAAAGGACTGACATTGTTTCAGTTTGCGGCTTCTTTTTTACTGATAGGAGGCACCTTGGCGGTATACCAGCAGTTATCTTATATGCGCAGCAAAGACGTGGGCTTTAAGATAGATAAAACCTTGATTGTAGAAGGACCTCGCATTCTTGACTCTACTTTTGGTACACGTATCAAGGCTTTTATCAACAATACCCGACAGCTTTCGCAAGTACAAAGCCTGACTACTTCTTCTTGTATACCTAGTCAAAGGTTTAGTGCCAATATTTCGGGCATTAAAGTAAAAGGACAACCAGGTGATGGCTTTTTGCAAAACCTGGCTTGGGTAGATGCCCAATACATCCCTGCTTATGGACTTAAATTGCTGGCAGGCCGTAACTTTTCTGCCAAGAATAAAAACGACTTTCAAAAAAGTGTGATTATCAATGCTTCGGCGGCTAAAATGTTGGGTTTCAGTCCTCAGGATATTGTCAATAAACGATTGATTTGTGACATTGAAGACGACATAAGCGACTATAAGATTGTAGGAGTGATTGACGACTACCATCAGAAATCATTCAAAGAAGCTACCGCGCCCCTGGTGTTACATTATCGCCCTATCACCCGTGAGTATTTCTCTATCAAACTACGAACTTCCGATATGCCTGCGGCTATTGCGACGGTCAAAGGCTTGTATGCCAAGTCTTACCCCAAAGATACTTTTGAGTATTATTTTCTGGATGTAGCCTACAATGCGCAATACCAGGCTGACCAACGCTTTGGTAAAATGTTCGCTCTGTTTAGTGGCTTAGCCATTTTTGTAGCCTGTATGGGATTGTTCGGCTTGGCTTCTTTTACCTTATTGCAACGTACCAAAGAAGTAGGTATTCGCAAGGTATTGGGGGCATCCAGTCAAAGCTTGATGCTCATGTTATTGCGGGATTTTCTAAAACCAGTCCTGTTGGCCAGTTTACTCGCATTGCCCATTATGTACTGGGGGGTTACCGAATGGCTCAAAAACTTTGCGTATCGCATGAATATCAATTGGGTACTATTTGTATTGCCTTTGCTGGTAGTAGGAGCCATTGCCTTACTTACGGTGGGCTTTCAAACCTTCAAAACCACTCGCAACAACCCAGTAGATTCTTTGAGATATGAGTGACATTAAGTGAAAAACTAAAAGTGAAAAATTAGCGCGAAGCGAAAATTAGTCCACAGTCAATGGTCGATAGTCCACTGCTGTTTCCCTAAGAAAAAATACCTTGTCCTGAGCACAGCCGAAGGAACTTAATTACTCGCTTGCCTTGAGGCGAGTGAGGACTATTTGAGGGCCTCTGGCCCGATCAGCAATTATTAAGGAAACAGTTTATAAATCCCGATTTGTCGGGGCATTGGCCGATAGTCCATAGTTGTGCGATGCATTGCGAAATAATTCATCAATTCATAATTTATAATTATCATTTTAGCCGAAGGCGAAACAATAGACCAAGAGTTAAAAACTAATAACCATGTTAAAAAATTATTTAAAAACAGCCTTTCGTAACTTACTTAGAAATAAACTATTCTCGGTGCTCAATATTATGGGACTCGTCATTGGGATGGTGGCTTGCCTGCTTATTTTGCAATATGTGCAACACCAAAACAGTTATGACTCATTCCACGAAAATGCAGAGAAGATTTACCGGATAGCCAATGCCAGTGCAAAAGATGCCAGCAAAGAAGGCACAAGTACTTTTTTGGGTACTGGGCAAGCACTTAAAAGCGAATTCCCAGAGGTGAAGGCCGTTACCACGATTATTCACGGAGACAATGGCTTAGTGAACTATCAAGGGAAGCGTTTTAATGAAAAAGAGTTTTATTTTGTAGATGCCACATTTTTTGAGGTTTTCCCTTCGTTTAAGCTGCTCAAGGGCAACCCCAAAACGGCCTTGAATAAGCCCTATACAATGGTGCTAACTCAACGGATGGCGGATAAATATTTTGGGACTAAAAACCCAATAGGGGAGGTGCTTGAGTATAATGGTAAAGTAAAATATCAAATTACCGGAGTAGTAGAAAACCCTCCTGGTAATGCGCATTTCAGGTTTAACTTTTTGGCATCCAACCACGATATTCGCAAGGCAATTACCCAAGCCAAAAGAACCTGGACTTGGCCTGCATTCTATACTTATATAGCGTTTAAATCCTCGGATAGTCCGCAAAAAATAAGCGCGAAACTAGGAGGTTTTTTGGATAAACATTTACCTGAAAAACGCCAAGGTGCACTAAAATTAGCCCTAAAACCGATACAGGATATTTATTTAAGTGAAGCAGGACCTGGGTTAAGTGCAGGAGGAGATGCCCAAACGGTCAACATCCTGTTGATTGTGGCCTTGTTTATCTTAGTAATGGCTTGGGTAAACTACATCAACCTTGCGACCGCTCGAGCTACCGAACGGGCGCGAGAAGTGGGGGTACGCAAAGTAGTAGGTGCTTATCGCCAACAATTGATTGGGCAGTTTATGGGCGAAGCTTTATTGGTGAATTTATTAGCCATTGCCCTCACCTTATTACTAATAGATTACTTGGCACCATTCTTTGAACGCTTTGCGGCCATTTCAATGATGAATAACCTATGGCAAAATGCCCAATTTTGGCTAATGGCAGGAGGTATATTAGTCATTGGTACATTGTTATCAGGATTTTACCCAGCGTTTGTACTATCTTCTTATAAACCAGTACTGGTGCTCAAAGGAAAAATCTCCCACTCAGTACAAGGACGTAGCTTACGCAAGGGCCTCACCTTGTTTCAGTTTGCAGTATCTATGATTTTAATTGGGGGTACACTTACAGTTTATCAACAGTTACAATTTATGCACAACCAAGCCTTGGGTATGGACATCGACCAAATATTGATCGTGCAAAGCCCGAGAGTTTCTAATGCCGAAAAAGACATCAATGTATTTCGGCAAAAAGCCTTGAGTCAGGCCCAAGTTAAGAGTTTTAGTACCTCGGCTTGTTTGCCAGGGTGGTTCAATGGTGAAGTGGAGCAAGTCAAAATAAAAGGCCAAAACGGAGAGGGGATTACCCAGAGTCAGTTGCTAGTAGATGATCAATACATTCCTACCTATGGTTTAAAGTTGTTAGCTGGTAAAAACTTTACCCCTGGAAAGGTAGAAGAAAACAAACAATCAGTAGTAATCAATGCATTATCGGCTCAAAGGCTGGGTTATAAGCCCGAGACCATCATTGACCAAAAAATACAACTAAGATTTAGAGGAAAAGCTAAAGTCTACAAAGTGATTGGTGTTGTGAATAACTTTCATCACAGGTCGCTCAAGCAAACGATCACACCAGCCATATTTAGGTACCGGAACGAGGGTTTAGATTATTATTCTATCAAATTGGGCACTGGGAATCCTGGTAGTACCATTGCCGCTATCAAAGCAGCTTATTTAAAACTATTTCCCAACGATACCTTTGAATATCATTTTTTAGATAACGCCTACAATGCGCAATATAAAGCCGATCAACGTTTTGGAGATATTTTTTCCTTGTTTAGTGGCTTGGCTATGGTGGTTGCTTGCATTGGGCTATTTGGTTTGGCATCTTTTACCCTTTTGCAACGCACCAAAGAAGTGGGCATCCGCAAAGTACTGGGAGCTTCCAGAAAAACATTGCTTGCCTTATTGTTGAGAGATTTTCTAAGACCTGTACTGTTGGCAGGCGTATTGGCGATCCCAATCATGTACTGGGGAATGACAGAATGGCTTAAGAATTTTGCTTATCGAATGTTGGTCGATGGGTGGTTGTTGGCGCTTCCATTGCTGATGGTTGGCTTAGTAGCCTTGTTGACGGTAGTTTTTCAAACCCTTAAAGTAACTCGAAACAACCCAATCAAGGCCTTGAGATATGAGTAGGGTTAAATGAAAAGTTAAAAGTGAGCGCAAAGTGATGATAAGCGCATCGCGGAACCATTTAACAATAGAACAATCAGCCAAAGGCGTAACAATAGATCAATAAAAACTATGGACCGTGGACTGTCGCCTATAGACTGAAAACTATGAACTAAAAACTTATAACCATGTTCAAAAATTATTTAAAAATAGCCTTTCGTAATCTGCTGAGAAACAAGCTCTTCTCAACGCTCAATATTATGGGACTAGTCATCGGAATGGTGGCTTGCCTGCTTATTTTGCAATACGTACAGCTCGAAACCAGCTACGATTCGTTTCATAACAATGTAGAGCAAATGTATCGGGTAAGGTGTGATGACTATCAAAATGGGCAATTGGCCGCCGAAAACGCCAAAAACTACATGTCGGTAGGCAAACTCATGACCCAAGACTATTCTGAGGTGCTCAACTCTATGGTGATTTTTCAGAAAAGACAAGCCATGTTGGCTTATATAAAAGGAAACAAGCGCTTTAAGGACAAGGATTTGTATTTTGTAGCCGATAACTTTTTTGAGTTCTTTTCTTTTAATCTAATTCAAGGCAATCCCCAAGAAGCACTCAAAGCCCCTAAGTGTGTGGTATTGACTGAGAAAATGGCTAAAAAATATTTTGGGAATGAAAACCCTATGGGCAAAACCCTGGAACTCAATGGCCAGGAAAACTTTAGGGTAACTGGCGTGGTACAAGACCCACCTGTTAACTCTCATTTACAGTTCAACTTTTTACTGTCGATCCATGACGTACTCAAAGAATACAAAGAAAAAAAACGAGAATGGACTTGGACAAACTTTCACGTATATGTTAGGCTTAAACCTGGAACTCAGCCCGAGAAAGTAGAAGCAAAATTGCCTGCAATAGCCCAGAAGCACATTAAGCATGCCAATACCGTAAAAATGCATTTACAACCTCTGCAAGATATTCACCTCAATGGTTACAGCAGCGAGTTGAGCCCGGCTGGAGACGCTCAAGCAATCTATTTATTGTTGGTGATCGCCTTGTTTATTTTAGTCATTGCCTGGATCAATTATGTAAATTTAGCCACCGCTCGAGCCACTGACCGGGCACGTGAAGTAGGCATCCGTAAGGTAGTAGGAGCTTATCGCAGACAATTGATTGTCCAGTTTATGGGCGAAGCCTTCCTCATCAATCTATTGGCAGGAGCATTTACTGTATTATTTTCTGACTTGCTTTTACCAGTATTTGAGCGATTTACTGGTAAAGAACTTTCTTTTAGTTTATGGCAACAGCCTGCATTTTGGATCATCTTCGGTGGAATGTTCGTATTAGGAGTACTGTTTTCAGGTTTATACCCAGCCTTTGTACTTTCTGGATTCAAGCCTGTCACTGTCTTAAAAGGTAAAATCATTCGTTCTCGTCAAGGAGTAGTATTACGCAAAGGACTCACCCTGTTTCAATTTACGGCATCTATCATTCTGATAGGAGGTACAATCTTGGTATACAAGCAGTTAAACTTTATGCGCAACCAGGATTTAGGCCTTAATATTTCTCAAACCCTCATTATAGAAGCGCCCCGCAACGAAGACTCTACCTTACATGTGCGTTACAATTCATTTCGCCAAAAAGTAAAACAACTCGCCCAGGTAAAAAGCTTTGTGAGTTCATCATCTATCCCAAGCGAAGGATTTAGCGCAGGAGTCACCGGGGTGAAACTCAAAGGACAACGAGGTGATGGATTTTTGCAAAGTGTGACTTGGATAGACGAGCAATACATTCCAGCGTATGAAATGAAAATATTGGCGGGGCGAAATTTTGCCGCGAATGCGAACGCTGAAAATGCAAAACAAGTCATTATCAATGAAGCCTCTGCAAAAAAATTTGGTTATAGCCCGAAAGACATTCTGGGCAAAAAAGTGACAGGGTATGGACTAAATGGAGTCAGGGCCTTTACTATCATAGGAGTAGTCAGGGATTTTAATCAACTCTCTTTGAAAAAAGCTACTGGGCCTGCAGTGATGCATTACAACAAAAACCCAATGGATTATTACTCTGTCAAGGTGTCAGCGGCCAATGTACAGCAGACCATTGCGGCTATCAAAAAAGGTTATCTTGAGTCCTTTCCCAAAAATACCTTTGAGTACTATTTTCTCGATTCAGCCTTCGATGCCCAATATAAAGCTGACGAACGCTTTGGTGAAATGTTCGCCTTGTTTAGTGGGCTAGCCATTTTGGTAGCGTGCCTAGGGTTGTTTGGGTTGGCATCTTTTACCTTACTACAGCGCACCAAAGAAATGGGCATTCGCAAAGTATTAGGAGCATCCATTGACAGCCTGATGATATTATTATTGAAAGATTTCCTGAAACCAATTGTGTTGGCAGGATTACTGGCTTTGCCACTGTTGTACTGGGGAGGTACCGAGTGGCTAAAAAACTACGCCTATCGCCTTTCAGTAGGCTGGTGGTTGTTTATACTGCCGTTGTTGGTGGTAGTATTCATATCCTTACTCACGGTAGGTTTCCAAACCCTCAAAGCTACCCGTAACAATCCTGTAGATTCGTTGCGATATGAGTAAATTTAAATGAAAAACTAAAAGTGAAAAATGAAAAGTGGGCGCGAAGCGGAGTTAAATTA
>DMXI01000083.1 GCA_003483885.1 Microscillaceae bacterium | reverse complement strand
CTCCATCTACATGAAACCACATCTCGTGGGCTTTGGCAATGGCACAAATCTCTACCAATGGGTCAAAGCTGCCAAAATCGGTGGTACCTGCGGTGGCAAACACTGCTATCGGCAAGTTTCCTTGTTGTTTTTCCTGGCGAATGGCTTCCTCAAGGGCTTTAGGCTTCATTTTAAACCGTTCGTCGGTAGCTACCGTGACCACGGCATCGTATCCCAATCCTAAAAGGGCAGCGTTTTTCTTTACACTAAAGTGAGCTTTGTCAGAGCAAAATACTCTAAACTTACTCATTTCAGGAATAGCCCCATTTTGTTTGAGATTGGCCCCCAATTGAGTATAAGCATAATGGTCTCTGGCCATCAACAAACCCATAAAGTTTGATTGAGTGCCTCCACTGGTAAATACGCCATCGGAATTTTTAGGCAATTGAAATAAACGACAGGCCCAATTGATCATTTCTTGCTCTATAAGCGTAGCCGAAGTACTCTGGTCCCAGGTTTCTACGGCAGTGTTTAAGGTAGAGGCAATGAAATCACCTACCAAAGCAGGAATTAAAATTGGACAATTGAGGTGTGCTATGTAAGTAGGATGATGGAAAGTAATCGCATGATCCAGGTATAAATCTTTAATTTCTCGCAAAGCCTCCTCGAGGCTTAGACCTTCAGCTTCTTGGTGCAGGATTGCTTGCATTTTCTGCTTTAAATCTTGCACTGAAGCCCCACTGTAAAACTTATCTCGCTCCATTACTGGAGCTATCTCCTCTAGGGCTCTTTGGATATTTTGAGCAAAAATCTCTTGAGAAGATTCGTTAAAAAAATCATTTATTTGGTTAGTCATACTCAAATGTGCTGGACATTAAATCAAATATGTTATTTTTAATTAGTCTAAATAAAAATAACGACACAAATGTAGAGACCGATTAAATGATAAACAACTGATTTATGAAAAATTGAATGAAATTAAGTTAAATAAAAAACAATCAACTGACTATCAGTAATTTACACGAAATTGCATTTAATTCATTTAATTTTTCACTTTTCAAATCGACCATCTAGGGTCTTATACCAACTTTAAGTATGCCTGAAATTATTCCTGATGGGACCACATATTTGGATATTTTCTCTTTGATGTTGCAAAAAATATCTCACTTTTGCATTTATGAAAAATCTCATTATTGAGAATTTCCTGATTTTGAAAAATCCTATTTACCAAGGTGGTAAATGGTTAAAGAATGATTGCGTACTACGCCTAAGCCTTACGGAGCGCGAAGTAAATAAAATATCTATTATTATTTAGACTAAATTAAAATAAATGTTTTGAGTGTAAAGCTTATCTCATATATTTGCGCCCCATAAGGGTGCATGTTTCGTTGCTCCCCTCCCTAACATTTACGCCAGTCAGCAACCACAACCATTGCTGGTTAATTGATCACAAATAATGAAAAAAGAACGCAAATCATCCAAAAGCCTGAAGAAGACTGCCCGTAAACTCCACCTCTGGATTGGTCTAAGCACCGGGCTCATTGTATTTATTCTATCTATTACTGGCTGTTGCTGGGTGTTTCAGCAAGAGCTCCGAGGTCTGGCGGACGACTTCAAGACAGTAAAAGTGGAAAACAAACCATTTATTACCGCGACTCAAGCCAAAAGCATTGCCCAGAAAGTATTTCCTAAGAAAGGAATCCATGGGGTATCATTTGGCCAACCCGATGAAGCCATCGAGGTAATCTTCTATGAGGCCAAACCCAAGTTTTATCAAAAAGTATTTATCAACCCCTACTCGGGTAAAGTAATCAAAGCCGAAGACCAACTATCGGGCTTCTTTGCCTTTGTGCTTCGGGGGCATATGTATCTGTGGTTGCCCGAGGCTATTGGCATCCAGGTCACTTCTACGGCTACTCTCCTATTTTTTGTGATTATTGTTACTGGGCTTATTTTGTGGTGGCCCAAAAACAAAAAAGGTCGTAAACAACGCCTCAAATTTATGTGGAAGCCCACCACTGGTTGGAAACGAAAAAACTTTGATTTGCACGCCGTCACTGGTTTTTATATTTCGCTGTTTGCCTGGGTATTTGCTTTCACGGGCTGCATTATGGCGTTTAATTGGTTTTATTTTATTGCATTTAAGGCCACTGGCGGCACCAAGGCTCCTCAGTTTATCATTCCCAATAGTGCCAAAAAACCTTCGCTGGCCGCTAGCAACCCCGTAAAGCCGATCGATCAACTGGTACCTAAGCTCAGAAAGAGTACGCCTAATGCAGTGGCTTTTGAACTCCACTATCCTACCTCAGACTCGGCCAGTATTTATGTCGAAATCTTCCAAAAAAACGAAGTGTACTACAATGTAGATTACCGCTTCTTTGACCAATATACCCTCAAAGAGCTGGATACGCCCAGTATCTATGGTAAATACGAAAACGCCACTTTTGCCGATAAAGTCATTCGGATGAATTATGACATTCACGTGGGTTCTATTGGTGGAATTGCAGGAAAAATCATTGCGTTTTTGGCCAGTCTTATTACGGCATCATTGCCGGTTACGGGCTTTTTGATTTGGTGGGGTAAGCGCAAAAAGCAGAAAGTACTTCGTCAAAAAGCGGCTCTCAAGCGAAAGCAACAATCAACGGAGGTGGTTTCTTCTTAGCGCTTTCAGATTTGTAGTACAATCACCTGACTTTTAACAAAATGAACTTCAACATCCAAAATGTACGACTGGTTTGTGAGCCTTATCGAAGAGAGCAAAGGCTCCCACGAGAGCTAACAGTCATTTAAAAGGGTAAGGTATCTTCTTAATAAAACTAAAAAAGAAGTGATACAAACTAAAAATCTCACATAGTTGACTTCCAAATTGCAAGCCTGGAAGAACATAATCTCTCAGTACTTGCGCTGTAACTGATTTATCTTCTATAAAAAATAGCAAAACATTGATTTTTGCTAAATGGTAGTGTATTGCTCTAAAATAAGATATAACACACTGACTATCAATATTTTAAACTTACGCATATTTAATAACACTTTCGCTTTTAAATTATATGAAAACTATTTTAAATACAAAAAGCAAGATTTTGTTTATCTGGCTAACCAAAATTTTATGGGAATATTTTTGCATTCATTTCTCTAGCTATAGCTTTGCGCAAAATTCGTTATTTATAATTAATCTAAATAAAAATAAGATGAAAAATATAGTCTTATGTATCATAACCTTGCTAACCATGGGGGCTTTTCAGGCATATAGTCAAGCACTCAAAGGAACGGTACAAGACCAAAATAACCAACCATTAGTGGGAGTAACGGTTCAGTTGAAAAACACCCAGAAAGGGACTCAAACTGATGAGAATGGTAACTTTACGATCAACCAAATTACCAACGGAAGTTACACATTGGTGTTCTCTTACATTGGTTATAAAACCCAGGAGGTGCCAGTATCGGTATCGGGTAATACTACTACCTCAGTGCCTAGCATCACCTTGTATGAGGGCAATGAAATTTTACAGGAAATTGTCGTAAAAGGAGAACGTAAAAATCTTTTTTCCAGAAAAAATAGCGCCTATGTATCAAAACTACCTTTAAGAAATATTGAAAACTCACAAGTATACAGCACTGTAACCAACGAATTGTTGGTATCACAAACGGTGACCAACTTTGACGACGCTTTAAAAAATGCGGTAGGGGTAGATAAGCTGTGGGCTTCTACTGGAAGAGCCGATGATGGTGCGGGGTACTATACCATCCGTGGTTTTTCGGTACAACCTCAGTTAGTCAATGGTTTGCCAGGTATTACCAATGGTATCATCAATCCTTCTAACATTGAGCGTATTGAGGTAATCAAAGGCCCTTCGGCTACTTTGTTTGGAAGTACCATTACCTCTTATGGAGGGTTGATCAACGTAGTAACCAAAAAGCCTTACTCTAGTTTTGGAGGAGAAGTATCTTATACTACAGGTTCTTTTGGGCTGAATCGCCTGGTATTGGATGTAAACACGCCGCTAGACAAAGAAGATAAGATTTACTTCCGAATCAATACTGCTTACCATACCGAAAACAGTTTCCAGGATGCTGGATTCCGCAAGTCTTTGTTTGTGGCTCCTTCTATTAGCTATAAGGTTAACAACAAACTTTCTTTCTCGTTGTACACTGAGATTTCGCAAGCCGAGCAAACCAATCCTACCTTTTTGTTCTTAAACCGATCGGTACCTTTGGAATGGAACAATCTGGATGAGTTAAACTACGATTATAATAAGTCTTTGACTAGCAATGATTTATCTATTCGCACACCTACTTCAAACTATCGTTTGGAAGCCAATTATGAGCTCTCGAAACAATGGCGCTCACAAACTGTAGTATCAGGTAGCCGTACCCAGTCATTGGGTTATTATTCTTACTTGTGGAACGATGCCTATGCGGCCTTGGTAGACCTTGGTACTCCTGGAGCAGGTGCTTTTAGCAATGGTAATAGCCGTACTTTTAGTTTGAATGTTCGTAAAGAAAACTCTACTACGACCACTTATGATATTCAGCAAAACTTTGTGGGAGATTTCAAGCTAGGGACGCTTCGTAATCGCATGGTGATTGGGGTAGATTACTTTAGCACAACTAGCATTAGTAATAACACAGCTTTTGCTTTTGTACACAATGTAGACCCTCGTGGCAATGTGGTCAATTATGACAACCCTTATACAGATGACTTTAATCCTGCTACCACTGCCGATATCGAAACTACTTCGGTATACTTAACGACCGCTTCTATTGAGCAATTATTGGCCAATTCGGCTCCTGCCAATACTAGAGTTCGTCAAAATGTATTGAGTGGCTATATCTCGGATGTAATCAATATTACTCCTGCCCTATCGGTAATGGCGGGGGTACGCTGGGATAGATTTGAATACGAGG
>DMXI01000671.1 GCA_003483885.1 Microscillaceae bacterium | reverse complement strand
CTGTTTTGCAGCGTCTTTTTTTGTTCGAGTATTTTTCAAATAGAAGAGGAGACTTTCGTCGTTGGCTGTGTCCTCTCTATAGCTGTCAGGTTGAGTTTTTTTCTTCAAGACTACATTCACATTCATTGCCTCAAGCTGTGTCTCCACAGCTTGATCGAGACCCAAAGTTTCGGAACCCTATCGGTTTGTGAGGACACCATAGCCGTCAGGTTAAAAATACAAGTATTTGATATACAGTATTTTATTAAATATGAGTTGCTCTTTCAGATTTACAATCTGAAAGTTACCTGCTTGGGATTTTTAATCCCTGAGTGCCTGAATTGCAAATTCAGAGCAATTGGGGTTCAGATTACAAACCGAACCTTTGGTGAGCTCAACGGCAGTTAATCTGAACCAGCCATTAGCCTGACGGCTATGGTGGAGACACAAAATCGAGGCAGAAAAAAGTAGCTCATTTAGTAAACTTTCCTTCGGGGTAGTTTGCATGAAGACTATGTTATCTTCACCGCCAATTTAGTATGGTTTATTACCTATATATACTTTTTGAATGAGTTGGCATGGACAAAACCAGCGGAATTATTTAGGATTAGCATAATTTTGAATGATAGCGCATACGTTATTTCGTTCAGGTTACTAAATATCGTACAAACTAAGGGTGAGGAGACTTTGTTTATTAATCTAGTTAACTGTTTGGTTGGTATTTAAATAATTGATAGTAAGGATGTTATCATTTATTTCATTAGTCAACTATGAAACTGGCACCCAGCTTGCAATTATATTAAGTAAAGATATTTAATAAGCTTTGTGGTTAGGAAAAGAAAAAGACGCTGTTTTGCAGCGTCTTTTTTTGTTCGAATATTTTTTAAATAGGAGAGGAGACTAATCCATCATAGAGGGAAATCTGATTGGGGCATTCTTGCGGCGACGTCGGTAGCTGTAACGTTTGCTTTGATTTTCTCCCATTTTTATAATTAATGACAATTCATGTGCTCCACCTGTAATACCCGCAAACTGACCTATGGGTAAATCATAATTATAGGCAAAGCTTATTTTTTGGTATTTGAAAGCAGCCATTAAACTAATCGCCCCGTTGGCCGATTCTTGAATGGGCACCCCCCGATACCACAAGCCTACCGTCAGTGGGTGATAATATACATTGGCTCCCACATCCAACTGGCGAAAATCGCCTTGTTGACTATAATAGATTCCAGGCATTACCGCTCCTTCGTAATCTACATTACGGTTGGTCAACGACTCCAAAAATGGAATTTTCAGCCCTATTTGAGCCGATAAACGCATCGGTAGTTGAGCATCGGTGTTTTCATTTGTAAAAGAATTATTGGGCTGGTTAAGATGCATCCCCGAAATACCAAACCAGAAGTTTTCGTTGTACACCACCAAACCACTCGATAAATCAAAATAGCGAGCTACCAAACCTCCTACATCTTCCTGACTGGCCTGACCAGTAGAACCCGTAGCCGATAACTGATCGCCAAATACCAAGCGAAATTGATCTACGGCTCGTTGCCCATAACCAACCGCGGCTCCAGCCTGCATGGCCCATTCTGAATTCAATTTCAGGGTATAGGCATAATAAAGATTAATATTAGTATTGCGTAGGCCAGCAGAACCCGCTCGATCCAGGCTAATCAAGGCCCCTAAATTACTATTGTATTCGGCGATGTGTTGGTCATAAGACACATTGATGGTTACAAATTCACCAGGTAACTTGGGCCATTGGGTACGATAATTAAACAGCAGGCGTGCTTCATCGGTGGTACCAGTAAGGGCCGGATTAATGTACAATGGGTTGTTGTAGAATTGCGAAAAATGCGCATCCTGGGCCTGAGTATTTGGAATAGCACAGAAGAGCCATCCCATCAATTGAATACCTGCCAACTTACAAAACCTGTTTTTTATAACCTTTAAAATTTTATTCTTCATGATACTTTGAATCCGATCTCGGTATTTGTCACGCTAATAACGTGCAAACTAGTGAGATCGGTTAGTTATTCTTTAAAAAAATACAGACGATGTTTCTTGTTTGTCACTTAAATTAAACTCACTTGCTTTATCAAATGGCTGGCAAATACCTCGACGTGTTCCACCAGCCATTGCATTACTTTATAAACTATCTTTTTGTTATTCCCATTTGATAGAACGAATGGGCAATACGTCAATAGCAATTTTCTTGGTTTTTTCCAGGCTAGTTTTAAGCTGAGGAGACATTCCCGTCCATTTTTCAAAAAACGTCTTCACTTTTGCTGAATCACCATCCCCTTCTAAAATCAATAATTCTCTCGCCAGGTTTTTAATGCCTTCACGGATATTGGCAAAATCTATTGACCAACGCTGGGTTTGATCGTTGTATTTTAACCCTCCATTTTTAAGCAAATAATTTAACGAAATGGCGGCTGCCTTGCCGTGGGCTTCTTCCAAGCCAAAACGAACCGTGCGAAACAAACTGCCTAAAAACGATACATAAAACTCTCGTTCCCGCTTTTTATCTACCACACCTTCATCCATCAAGAAAGCCAACGAATGCAAGCCCGAAATATCTGCTTTGGCTTCCTCCAGGGCGCTATAGTCTGGGCCAATAGCAGCATTGGTGGCCATTCCTTTTTTAGGGCCTACTTTTACTTTACGAGGACCTACTGCGTGGCAAATTTCGTGCATCAGCACAAACTGAAAAAAACCTTCGTCAGACAAATACTGTAGCTGAGATTCATCAATCAATTCCTGACTTACAGGCTTGATAATGGCGTTGAATCGTGCCTTGAACATATTTTTCCAAAAAGTCTTGGTGGTTCCCTTTTTGGCGTGTACTTCAGGATCATTGGGCAAATTAGTCGCTACTGCCTGATAGCCAATGGCACCTTCCCCTTTGCGAATAATATCTTGTACAATGATAAACTTGGCCGTCAACCCTTTTACAATGGACTTGTATTCATCTGGAATAGGCAGGTTATTTTCCATTTGGGTGAGATATTGGGTGTATTTGTCCAGCTTATCCGACTCGGTTTGATCTACAATCTCTATGTAAGCCTCATACTTGGCCTTTACCCCCTTAACTTTGTCTGAATAAGTTTCGAAAGGGCCAAATACCATATCAAACTTGTTGCCTTTCATATCTATCCAGGCCACATCGGCATCAAAATAGTTATCAGTGGTCAATGCCTTGGCTTTGAGCCTTAAAAACTTCGCAAACGATTCATTATCCGTAAGGTCCGCACATTCGTTCAAAAGTTTCACGATTGGGGCAAGGCGTTCTTTGTACGCCACCGAATAACGTACTGCTTTGTACTTTTTTTGCCCGTCTTCGCTGGTACCATCTTCTTTAATCACGGTATAAGGGTACATAAACTCCGCTTGCTGTTCTTTGGGAAGTTTTTGCACATACGTGTCAAATTGTTCACTGGTCATTCCTCTGGGGTAAAGTTCCCCTCCACCATAAAAGGCTTGGTCACCCATGAAGGTTTCGTGTTCATTCAACTGCTCAAATGGCCCTCCATTGCGCAATACCAGCGTGTATAAATCTTTAGAGACTGGATCATTCAGTTTCACAAGGCTATCTCTCAGGCGTAAGCCATACTTGGAGGTTTGCAGCCAATACAAGGTATCGATATACTCAGCAGCCTTTACCAGCTTTTTCAAAACCTGCTTGTCTTTATCGCTGTATCCGCTAGCATCAAAAGCCATTTCGTAAGGCGCATACTGCGCCAAATATTGCTTTATTTTGCTGTTTTCAGCGTTTTTTTCAGTGCTATCCGCAGCATTGCTTTGGGTGCTATCTTTTCCGTCACCCTTCTGAGGATTACCTCCACAGGCCATCAAAAATGCTAAACCTGCAACGAGTAAATATTTTATCATGAGTGCTTTGGTTATTGGTGAATAACTGGAAATTTAGGAATTTTAATTAAAAAAAACAGACGCAAATAGGCATCGTCTTGCTTAATATTTCTTTTTTCTTCTGAAATGCACCTACAATAGACGAACGGAACCATATTGATATCGCAATCTATAGGAATGTTAAGGTAGCTTTTCAATCGATCATAGCTCCATCATAGCTACCATCAATCGGACTAGTTTAGCTTTGATTACTTGGTATTTGCAATTGTATTGGTTGGCTGCCAATGCAAAACTCCGGAGTTTACCTGAGCGATTTTTGTAATAACCTGTAAAGGCAATCACCCTGGTCATTCCGCCGGTTTTGGCGCGTAAGTTATTCTGAGCACGGGTGCCAATGCCCACATTTTTGAGCGTACCCGATACCCCAGCAATGGGTAAAGAATTGTAATGATGGGTAAAGTAGCTTTGTTTAGCCGCTAATCTTTGAATTTGAGCCAATTGATAAGCCGTAATGCCATTAGACTGCGCCAGGCCGCTTCCGTCTTGCATATGAAACCCTCCCTTGGATACTCCCTTTGATTGCCAATACTCAGCAATGGCTTTTACTCCTGCTTCAGTGCTCCCTTCTTGCTTTTGCTGCACACCAATCATTTTAAGCACTGCTTCTGCATAAAGGTTCACACTGTATAAATTGATCCAGTTAACGATTTTTTGCAAAGGAATGGATTGATGGGTATGAATGGTTTTACGTTGGGTATTCAGTGTTTTTTGTTCCAGTTTCAGCAAACGAGAAGTAGTCGCCTTGTTTTTGGAAGTCATTAGCTTAGACTGGATAAGCTTTTCTCTCAGTTTTACTCCCAGATAAAATCCCGGATCTGGAATAGACCCCTTGATAGAGAAGGTTCCCCCCATAGGAATTGTACCATTGATATAACGCGTATTGTCATAGGGGGCGCCATGAATATAAGCATTGTCTCCCGTACCTGCGGCGGCTGTTTTTAAGTGATTAATAAATTTGATACGTGGTATCCAAGGGCTGGTTCGCAGTACTTTAGGCTTGGCATTGAGGCGCCTTGCCGGCTGAAAATACAATCGGTAAGTATTGTCTAGCACATTGATGGCTCCCGCAGGAGCTGCATAATAGTTTCCCATGTCGGCCCAAATCCAACCCGAAGGAGTCACGTTTTCCTCAAACAAGGTTTCGTCTATGATCAATTTGCCTTTGATTTGGCGGATGCCTGCTTTTTTGATGGCGGCTACCCACTGGTTCAAGGTAGCACTCAACGAATATTTGAGCAGTGGAGAACCAATGGTAGGGTCGCCACCTCCTTTGACGTATAGATTGCCATTGAGTATTCCATTGGTAAGTTTCCCATCGTATTGTAAGTAGGTTTTAAAGGTGAAGGTGCTCCCCAAAATACCCAAGGCAGCCGCAGTAGTCACTGTTTTAAGACTGGAAGCTACATTGAGGGTTTTGTGCTGATTGATTGTGACCAGGCTTTTGCCTGAAGCAATGTCTTGTACTGAAAACGCCCAGGTTCCATGCCGCATTACCGGGTCTTGATGCATTTGATTGATAAGGGTTTTCAGACTATTGGGGATATTTTCTGGAGAGTCAGGTTGGGTATCCATTGATTGTGAAGCGTTTGCCACGTGAGTGTTGGCATTGGTTTGGTGTTCAGGTGTTTGTTGGGTTTGGCTACAGGTAAGCAGGGTAATCCCTAAAAAACCGATGAATACAAATAAAAACCTGGAATGCATTTGAGCAAGGGGTTAGTGATACATGGACAAAAAAACAGCCAACTCAATGAGTATGTGAAACTCCTGAGTTGGCTGCCAAAATACATTTTAAAAATGGGTCCTGCAATTTATTAGCAGGAGAGGCTATGTATGCTTTAGTTATACAGCAAAGCTTTCTCCACAACCACAAGTACGGCTAGCGTTAGGGTTTACAAAGTGAAAACCCTTGCCGTTGAGGCCATCAGTGAAATCAAGCGTAGTTCCTAAAAGATACAATAGACTCTTTTTATCTACTAGAATCTTTACATTTTTGTCTTCGAAAATTTCATCTTTTTCTTTGACTTCTGCATCAAAGTTTAAATCATACATTAATCCAGAACATCCACCACCTTTTACAGCTACTCGAATGTTGTGATTATTAGTCAATCCGTCTTTTTGAC
>DMXI01000658.1 GCA_003483885.1 Microscillaceae bacterium | reverse complement strand
ATACATAATCACTAATCTTACTACTCATAAGTTATTTACAATCATATGGTCATAAAAGTCATAACAACTTCTCATACAAAATTAGAAGGTTTTTTATGGATTTATAGAGAATTGTAAGGATTTCAATCATTATTGATTTTTAGTGATACTTACTTGAGAAGGGTAAATGTTTGAAAACCAGAGAATAAGTCGAAAAGAGTACCTATAAATTTTAATTGTAGGAATCGCAAAAAATTGAGGAGGGAGTTTTTATAATAGAGGAGCTGCGCTTTGCTTAAAAGTATACAAAACAATGATCCGTATATTTCACCGATGCATTGCTACTGTTAATCTAATAATATATAGGTTTAGTCCAAAAGGTAAGAACATTCACAATAAACAGTTAGTATAAATTTTTATATAAGTCATTTAAGTATTTCGAGAGGTTAGTATTTACCCTTCCTCTAATATTCTCCCTACGCTACTTTCCTCAACAAATATAAAATTACGCTACAATATTCGTCATGCCTACCTTTTTTGTATGAGGTTTTATAGACATAAGTAAGATGATACCCGAGCCTCAGGCATAGAAATAAATGATAGCCTTCTGGTGGAGGTAATCCAATAATATCAATCAAAGAAATAGATCACACTTCTTGGTGATTTTTGAAGAAATACAACTCTAAACCCAGATACATATGTTAGAAACTACCACCTTGTACCAAAGCAAATTTGTTGAGATTTTGTTTGATGAAAAAAACTCGGTCATTGTAGATAAATTCTTATCCTCAACTTATAGCATGATAGAACATCAGTTTAAAGAGGAAATGCACATATTTGTAGAAATGTGCCAAAAACACCAACCTCAAAGAGAACTGGTTCATTTGCTGGATATGCAATTCATCATTACCCCCGAAGTTCAGGATTGGATGAACGAAGAAATCTTTCCAACTTATGAAAAAATGATTAAACGAATGGCGTTTTTGATGCCTACTGAGTATATCACGAGTTTATCGGTGGATCAAACGATGCAAGAAGAAGTAGGGCGTAAATTTATACAAAGGTATTTTGACAACGAGGCCAAAGCAGTAGATTGGCTTTTGCAGCCTATTGTTGTCTGAATTAAGCGTAAATAAATGCTTGTAGAGAAGATTCATCATACCTGTCTACGCTTTGTCTACGATCAAAATTAGGAACTATGTACTGGAATGTTGATTTTTAGGTATACGAACAGTATTAAGAAAAAACGTCATAAATCCTATGCATCAACATTCTAGTGCTATACAAGATTCTGAAAATCAAAGTCAAAATACGGTACAGCAACAAAAAGGGCAGCACAAATCCCAGACAAACCATCCGAAAAGCATTCAGGCCAAGCAAAAAACTTTACAGCGTAAAGCCAAACCTCCCATCCAAGCCAAACATAAGCCTGTTCAGGCCAAGCAATCGCCCGTACAACGAAACCAAGGAGGAAAAACCACGGCTCAAGGTTCGACCCAATTCAAAGAAATAGCCACTACGATGGGCGAACAACATGGCGTAGATACCTCACCGCTCAAAGCCACCCACAACTCTTCTTTTCCCCAAACGGTCAATGCGGCGGCGACTATTCAAGGCAATAAAATTGACTTTGCTCCTGGTGAAGATACCACCACTAATATGAAGCACGAGGTGGCCCATTATATCGACAATACCAAAAACGGAACTCCGCAGGGCGACAAAGTAGTGAATGGACAAAAGATAGATACGACCAGAGAAAAAGTGGTGGATAAAATGGCAGAAGGGACTTTGCAGCGGAAGCTTGCAGTTGAACAAGAACCTACTCAGGCGAACACAGATATTATCCAAAGGCGCGTCATTTTAACCCGTGATAATCCTCGAAAAGATGATAAAGTAGAAAAAAACTCCATTAGATTTTCACAAAGTTTGGTTGGTGGGGAATTTCAAACATTTACGAATGCCAACTTTAGTAATGTTGCGGAGAATGAAAAAATTGCTTTTGTGGGCCATGGAGAGCCTGGTAAATCAGGTAACTATACAGCCAAACAGATTGCAGATAAGCTTACTGGTGCAGGCAAAGATAACGTAGGGAAAGGTTTACCAGATGGAAACCATGATATTATTTTTACCTCTTGTGATGCCGGAACTGAAAAAATAGAAAAAGATGATGGAGGTAAAGATATAGATAATGGCGTACTAGCCTACATAGATCGAGCAATTATAGGAAAATGGCCCGAAGCAAAGTTTAAAATGAGAGGTGCTCGGGGGCCAAGCATAAAAACGCTTGACAACCAAGGCAAAGAGGTGTGGGCGGTAGTAGAGGCAGGAGGTACAGGTATGGCAGGGGTTTTACAGTATGTATTATCAGCACAACATGGGGTAGACCTAAGCACCACTACCGATGCACCAGACGATCATGAGGGATTTAAAGGCCAAGGACTCACGTCTGAATCCCGTGATGAGTATCAATCAGCGGAATTGACTGCAAATAAGCCAAGGGTACAAAGATTTTTCTTGGATTTTATACAGGCTGTCAATGGAAATTGGGATGAAATTTCAGCATTCGGGAAAATAGGATTAAATAGGTTTGTGGATGATGTAGAAGCTGGGGCGTATAAAAAGAATGGTGATATTTTGAGTGCTGTAGCTTACATCCAGCAATTGCAAGAAGCTGATCCGGTAAGTATTGGCAGGGCTGATAACATAAATGAGATAACCCATGAGTAACTATCTCATTGACATTTATTACGATGATTATATGATTTGTTAGATACCAACATATTGGTACTGTTTTCGGGTACAGTATGCGTTGGTTTTGCTGAAAATATTCGGAGGATTGGAAATACATATTTTCAATCCTCATTTTTTTTTGTTAAAAAAACTCCCAGTCGATACGTTCCCACCTTTTCTTCTCTCAATCTGTCATACTTCGAAATATTTCTTTTCAGCAATCCTCTCTACATTTAACCTACTCAGCTACCAAGACCAATTGGTCTGGCTGAGATGTTATTGATCGTGATCCTGCGCCAGAAAATACACTTTATCCTGGTGCTAACCCCATAACCTATGCAACAACAAATCAATACTGCCTCTGAGAAGGTAAATCAAGGCAATACTCATCAGAACAACACGCAAATTTCGCGTAAAACTTCACAAAAGTCACCTTATACCACGCGAGAAGGTAAACTGGGGGCCATCCAAGCCAAGCAGCGTCTCGTCAACAAAAGTCAACTTGAATCCCGAACCATTGATCCCTTCAAGGTAGTACCCAATGCTGCTCTGAAGGCCCATCACCAAAATATGGAGGCAAGCTACGCCGAGGCTATTCCGATACAACGCCAAAAGGAAAAAAACGACAAAAGCCAGCCCCAAGGCTCAGCCAAATTCAAAGAAATAGCCACTGCCATGGGCGAGCAACACGGCGTAGATACTTCGGCTCTCAAAGCCACTCATAATTCCTCCTTTCCGGCAACGGTTAATGCCGCCGCTACCATCCAAGGCAATAAAATAGATTTTGCCCCTGGCCAGGACAGCGAGCATACCATGAAACACGAAGTAGCTCACTATATCGATAACGCCAAAAACGGGGTACCATCGGGTGATAAATTGGTAAATGGGCAAAGGGTGGATACGACGAGGGAGAAGGTGGTAGATAAGATGGCAGAAGGGACTTTGCAGCGGAAAGAAGGTTCTCCAAATGTAACACAAGCCTTATCAGAAGATAATGTGGTACAAAGAGTAAGGCCTTTAGGGGGGGCTGGGTCAAATGATATGACTCAACAAGCAGGTACTTGTGGAATATATTCTTTAGCCAATGGGATCGCGGTAGCCCATAACCGACTTGCGGATGCGCAGTACCGTACAGATGCAAAAGATAAACTTTTAAGAATTGCAGGGCAACAGAATGCGCACGTAACAGCTCAAGGAGAATTAGTGACTTTTGAAGATGTACAAACCTTGATCGATGCTTACAATGCTGATCAGAACAACGACCCTACTGACAGAGTACGGATAGTACGCCGAGAGGCTCCAGGTGGGGCTAATGCCCAGGATTGGCGGGATACTTTAGGGCGTTCAACTAATAGAAACTTTGTACAGAAGCTGTTTGGTTTTGGACATAGGTCAGAGAACGAAGTAAATCAACAGCAAGCAGGTGCCATTATTGCCGTAGATTGGACTATATTAAGTAACTATGCTGACGATCCTGGTAACTATGATGAGAGAGATGTAATACCACGTTCCGATAACTCATCTGGGGCACATTGGGTAACAATAGTGCATATACAAGGTAACAATGTTAGATTACATAATTCACATGATGATATGACAAGTGACTACCCAATATGGGTGCTGAAACAAGCAACTGATCGCTTGCAAGATGTTGACAAGGACGATTACTTAAACTCAGTTTATGACGAAACAGATGCAGGTTTGGGAGTAGGAAATGATTCGGCAGGATTTGCTGAAGCGAATACCAGAGACTGGGGAGATGTGGGAGGAGGCTACCCTGATCAGGCAAATCGTGATTATCAAACAATGCTAAATGAACCAAATGTTAATAATCAGCGACATGCCATTACAGGGCGATTGGATCAAACTGTACAAAACCCAGGAGCACACGGAGTTCGTTTAAGAAATCTGATTATTCGTATAAGGCCTGCCTAGGTTGTGCAGTATAGCTGTTAACTATTCGCTGATTAATTTCAGCCGTTTCTCGCTTGTGATCCATCGTAGAAAGCTTAACAAGCAAGCCTTGGTCATTGATTTGATCAAGGTTTTTCCAGTTTGGTTGCTTCTGTCTGGCGCTCATTTGGAATGAGTGCCCATTTATACGAGCAATTGCATTGCGGTTTTAAAATTCAGGTTTTTCCTGCTGGCGCACGTCGTCCTCGCGTGTGCCTCGCAATGATACGCCAGCGTTACCAATGCCTCAGTACAATTATCTAGCCTCTTACTAGTGTCTGTTGTCCTCAAGTGTACCTATCGAGAATATCGCTAAAAAAGCCCTAACATAAAAATAGTACAAGAATTCAGTTTTGTGCAAACTGATTGTTACCATCCAAAGCAACCAAAAAAGCGCATGGCTTGTAAGGGAAAGTGACTGATAAGATAGTAAATACACGACTGCAGGTTTTTACTATGAATCCATCATCACAAAGCCATTATTTAATCTAAATACATCCATGCACAAACAAGTTTTAGACAATCAACATTCTCCTGTTAACGAACAAAGCCACCCCCAATCTTCCGTAAATAATGGGGCAATTCAGGCCAAACACAAACCGATACAAGCAAAGCAAAAACCCATACAAGCCAAACAAAAGCCGATACAGGCCAAACAAAGATCCATCCAAGCCAAACAAAAACCATTGCAACGACAAACCAAAGATGGGCAACCGCAAGGTTCGGCTAAATTTAAAGAAATAGCCACAACCATGGGCGAACAACACGGCGTAGACACTTCCAGTCTGAAAGCTACCCATAACTCCACCTTTCCGAATAGTGTCCATGCGGAAGCAACCATTCAAGGCAGCAAGATAGACTTTGCCCCCGGGAAAGATACCGAGTTTAATATGAAACACGAGGTGGCCCATTATATAGACAATGCCAAAAATGGTACGCCCAAAGGCGATAAAATGGTCAATGGCCAAGCCGTAGATACTACTCGAGAGCAAACCGTAGATAAAATGGCAGAGCAGCCCTTACAGCGAAAAGCCCATCACTCGAGTGAAGCAAATCTAGCTGTTTCGGCTGAGAGTCAGGTACTACAAAAGAAGGGGTTGGGGGGAAAAGGCTCAGATAACATGAGCCAAAAAGCAGGAACCTGTGGCTTATATTCTCTGGCCAATGCTATTGCATTCGCTCATAACCGACTTAGTAATGCACAATATCGTACCAATGTAAAAAATAAATTGCTGAGAATTGCTGGCGAACAAGATGCTCTGGTAACTGCCCAAGGAGAGCTGATAAGTTATGAGGATATAAAAACGATTATTGATGCTTATAATGCTGACCAAGATTCTCAGCCTAATGATCCAGTACGCTTAACCCGTCATGAGGCACCAAATGGTAGTAATGCACAGGATTGGCGCGAAACTATAGGACAAGCACCAGATAAGAGTATTTCCGGACATATCAAGGCTATGTTTAGCTTTGGATCTAACACAGACCAGCAGCAGGCAGGAAATATTATTGCCGTAGATTGGACTGTATTGAGTAACTATTCTCAAAATCCAAGGCATTATAACGAAGGAGAGGCCATACCTCGTTCCAAAAATTCATCTAGTGCACATTGGCTAACAATAGTGCGTGTAAAAGGTAACAAGATTACATTGCATAACTCACATAATGACAAGGCGAAAGATTATCCGATCTGGGTAGTAAAACAAGCAACTGATCGTTTGCAAGATGTGGGTAAGAAGGCCTATTTACAAGAAGTGTATGATGGTACGCACAGAAATCTCCAAGGATATGTAAATAATGACGCGAAAGGATTTATAGAGTCCAATACCAGAGATTGGGCTAATCCTGAATCGAACTATCCTGATACAACAAATCGTGATTACGAAACCATGTCGGGTGAACCAAATGTAAGAAGACAACAACAAGCCATGACTGCACGGATGGAGCGTACTGAGGGAGCAGGTGCCCACGACGTGCGTTTAAGAAACTTAATCATTCGGGTAGAGCCTGCTTAGATCCAGTCAAGCAGTTTACCGATCGATTTCGATCATTCGTCGATCAAAATTGTTGTTTTACCTAAAAAAATAAAACATTCGAGCATAAAATCGGTTTGTATACTTGCATAGCTGGTTGAAGGATCTTGGGGGCTGAGAACACT
>DMXI01000460.1 GCA_003483885.1 Microscillaceae bacterium | reverse complement strand
GCTTATTAAATATCTTTGCTTAATATAATTGCAAGCTGGATGCCAGTTTCATAGTTGGCTAATAAAATAAATTACAACATCCTTACTATCAACTACTTAAACACCAATCAAACAGTTAACCAGATTAACAAACTAAATCTCCTCACCCTTAGTTTGTACGATATTTAGTAACCTGAACGAAATAACGTATACGCTATCATTCAAAATTATGCTAATCCTAAATAATTCCGCTGGTTTTGTCCATGCCAACTCATTCAAAAAGTATATATAGGTAATAAACCATACTAAATTGGCGGTGGAGATACAAACCGAAAAATGCTTCGTAGTATGGTAATAAACTTTAAAAATTGATAGTGATGGACAATACATTATTGCAAAACAGAAATCAGGCAAGTAACCTTATCAAGGTTTTGTGGGTGGCTTTGGCCTATGCCTTTTTTACTACAGTGATTAACTTGGTGTTATTGGATGGAACAAACGTAACTTCTATGGAAGAAGTAAGTCAGGACGACTTGTTGTTTGGAGCGGTGATTGGCTTGGGAACTTCTATTATATCCCTGGTGTGTATCGTATTTTTTCTTATTTGGTTTTATCGGTTATACAAAAATTTGCATCGCTCGGGTATACACCCTAATCGTGCCGTGGGTTGGTCTATTGGGGCATTCTTTATCCCTTTTGCCAATTGGGTTATTCCATACCAAATTATGAAGGAGATCTGGTATGGCACTCAAGAAATAGGTCTCACCGAGGAGGAACGAATGGAAGATAAACACACCTTTGAAGATCGCACCTTGCTAAGGCCTTGGTGGCTTACTTGGGTAATCTCTAATGTGGTTGCTAATTTTTATTTCCGAAAATCACTTAATTCAGACGTATTTACCTTGACCAATGAGGGACTTACAATAGATATTGTTCAAAATGTGTTTTATATGATCTCGGCTTATTTTTTAATTTTAATCGTAAGAAAACTGAGTGAATTTGAAGAAAAAGCGATTATGGTAAGGCAAATTAAAGAAATAGAAAGCTTTAATAATGAGGAAGATCCACTATATTAAAGCCTTGAGTACCACAACTTTCTTTGCATGATGAGTAAACAAATATTTGCCTTGTTGGTAGGCATCAACCAATACCCTGATGGAGTGAGCAACTTACAAGGGTGTGTACAAGATGTGCTGGATGTACAAGATATGCTTACCAGCATGTACAAAGTTCCCGCAGCTCATATTGCTTTGCTGACTGATCAGGAGGCAAATCGCAAAGGTTTTATTCATACTTTTCGAACCCATTTGAAGCAAGCCAGCAAAGGCGATACCATACTCTTTCATTACAGTGGGCACGGATCACGAGAGAATGCCTCTCAAGAATTTTGGCGCTACGTTCCAGAGAAAAAAAATGAAACTTTGGTATTGGCAGATAGTCGCGCACCAGGTGGGCTTGATTTAGCTGATAAAGAACTGGCCATCTTGCTGCATGAACTGGCTCCTCTGCAAGCTGATATTGTTTTGAGTATTGATGCTTGTCATTCGGGTTCTATTACCCGAAGTGAGAATGATTTGCTGCAACAACGCAAGCGACAATCGGAAAAAGATGGGGTGGATCGTAGCTTAGAAGATTACTTGGAAGGACAATACCAGCAAATGTTGACCAAAGACAAAGAAATCTATGTTCCTCGCACCAAGCACCTGGTCATGTCGGCTTGCTCGCAATTTCAATCAGCTTATGAAACCAAGGAAAACAAGGGCGCTTTTACTACCGCGTTGTTGGCATCGTTGCAAGGGGGTGAATTGACTTATGCGGAGGTTTTTTCTCAGGCTAATATCAAAATTAAGCAGTGGACATACCATCAAAATCCCGTGCTTTATCCCGCAGAGGGGTTCAATACTTTTTGTCGATTTTTGACCCACGAAGAGTCCAAGACCACTTTTTACCCCAATGTATATTTTGCAAAAGAAGGAAAAGAGCAACGATGGACGCTGGAAATGGGGGCCATTCAAGGGGTACCTACAAATGCTGAGAAGCCAGGAATGCTTGAAATATTGACCGAGGAAGGTCAAGTAATTGGCAAAGCTAGCGTGAGAGAGGTGCTCACTGATACAAGTGTGATACAAGTAGAGGAAGAAGTCAATCTTGAACCAACAAAGACTTACAAGGCCAAAATTACCCACTTGCCAGTAGCACAAATGCAAGTAAACCTTAGAGGAAATCGCGTGGAAATGGACTTGTTTAAAAATGAATTTGGCCAGAAAAACGCACGCATGCTTCAGATTGAGGAGCACTTACCTTTTACCCAATATCAGGTAGATTGTTCAGAGAAGCACTACTTAATCAAGGAGGTGGAAACCGAACAACTCATTTATGGAATCACCCAGGCAGGCCGTGAAAGGCCTGGTTTATCTAAAAGTAAGCATGCTTTCGCGAAATTGAGCCAAAAAGCAGCCATTCACCAAATTGTGGAAACATTGGAATTTATGGCTCGCTGGCACCAATTGATTCAACTGCGAAATCATCGATCTAAAATAGATCCAGCCCAAGTTCACTTTAAGTTTGAGCAGCAAAACATTGACGATACTTGGGTAGTGCATCCTTTGCAGCACGTTTTTTATCTTGCTTCTGACGAAAATGCCATTAAATATCGCCTTGCGGTATACAACGACACCCACCAAACCTTATATGCTACTCAAATAGAACTCACCGAGCGTTTTCAAATAAAATTGAGCGATCAAGTAGTGTTGGCTCCCAAAAGTAATACCCAACTTGCCAAAGCAAGCACGTGGGTATTTTCCCAGGGTGGCCTAAAAAAAGCGGCTGAAAGAACAAAAACCTATCTACTCATTGTGAGTACTGAGCAATTGAACAACCCTATTATTCCTAATGACAAAGGCATAGATATTGGAAAAATTGCTACCATGAAGAGCGCAGAAGTCAGGGCTTTGGCTTCTCGGGTAGGCCATCGTCGTTTTGCTTCGGTCAAAAATGATTGGTTTACACATTTGATGCAAATAAAAATGCTGAAAGAAGAAGGAGAATTGAACAGCCAAGGGCAACTTTTTAAACCTAAGGATGCGCTAATTCAGATAGAGGGTCACGCACTTTTCAAGGCCAAAATTGTTTTGGAAAGTCTATTTAGACGAGAGCGAAAAGAACCTACTTATGCACTGAAAAAAGCTTTCCAAAAGTCAGGTTGGCATATAATTCCTCTACTGCAACGCACAATAGAAGACAGATTAAGGAAGAGCAAAAGAACCGAGTTATTGGAATTGTTGACATTATTTGATGCCACAGCGCTGGATCAAGTCAATGATAAAAACCCTTTGCGCATTCAATTAGATATTTTGTTGCAGGCAGAGGAAACTTTATTGGCCTTGTCTTTTTATGGAAACAAAGTATATGTATTGGGAGAAACCACCCAAAATAATGAGCTGTTGTTGACTCGCTTAATTCCTCGCTCTGACCGTCGGGATGTTTGCCAAATTTGCTTTGCTAAAGGCAAAAAAGAAGACCTGGAGATTGACTTGGTGTAGTTTCTCAGGTCTTCTTTTAGTTCATACCCCGCGCACGACTTTACTTTTGAGTAGCATTTATAAAAAACTTGGCTACTTGGTAGGCTTCGTTTTGGGCGTAGCGTGCCAAGGCATTGGAAGCCATAGCTACTACAATTTGCTCATTAGGTAAGTACAATAAAAAAGAACGCCCTCCAGTAGATGCTCCCCCGTGATGAATCATGGGGCGCTTGTCTTCTTTTTGTACCTCATAGCGCCAACCTACCCCATATCGTCGTCCAGTTTTTTTGCCATTTTTGAAAGTTTGAGGAGTAGTCAACATTTTAAAGGTGTTGGGTTTAATCACTTTGGTATGGTTCAATATCATATTGACCAAATCGGTAGGTGTAGACAAAAAGCCACCTCCGGCCCATTTATAACTAATATCTTCATTGTAGGCATCGGGTATGGTGGCTACTTTGGCATTGTGCACCTCATGAATTTTGGCTTGTTGGATTACCTGGGCTGGGTATCTTTTTTTATAATCTTCAGGCAAAATAAAATATAAGGTAGCCCGATTTGGGATGGTTTGGGTAATGTCATCGGGCATTGTACTAGACATACCCAAGGGGGTGAAGATTTGCTTTTTCATATAATCCAAATAAGGCTTTTTGGCCGTTTCTTCTACTACGCCACTCACCAATACGTAACCATAGCTGCTATACTGATATTTGGTACCTGGCTCAAACAATAAAGGGCGGTCTTTGAAGATTTCCATTGCCTCTTTTACCGAAGTGTAGTGTTTTTTGACGGTAGACGCTTGAGCTTCATAATGTGGAATGCCTGATAAATGCCCTGCCAATTGTCTTACAGTAAAAGGATGTTTCTTTTTAGGAAAGTAAGCTACATACTTACGGACATCTTCGTCCAGGTTTAGTTTACCTTGCTCTACCAGCTTGCCCAAGGCCAGAGAAGTCATAGACTTAGAAATGCTCCCTGCTCTAAACTGGGTTTGAGGAGTTACTGGCTTTTTGCCGGCAATATTGGCATAGCCCCACCCCTGTTGCCATACGATTTTTCCTTTAACGGCCACACATACTGATAACCCTGGCAAATGCAGCTTTTGTTTGAGTTGTTTTAAGTACTCAGCAGATTGCTGGACGGCTTGTTGGTGTTGGCCAATCGCCCACTGACTCCACAATACACTTAACAAAACCAGCGCGTACTTCATTAAATTTTTCATGCTTATATTATTTTGTTTACCTCCGCAATTACTGGCTTAAAGGTGAAAAAGTTAAGCCCAACGACAACGAACATGTATTGCTGCTTTCAATAGTACTTTTGGAGGTATCAGTGCAGGCAATGAGACGGTTTGATTTGTATTTAAGAACCTGATAATCAATATATAAGCTTAATTTCAAGAATAAATATTGATTATCAATCAACGCAGGCTGGATCAATGCTGTTTCCTTAACACTAATTGATCTAAAGTTTACTAACTTGAAAAACATAAGCTTAATTTCCGCCTTAGTACGTTGCCGTTAAAAACTTGAGAAACGAAGGCGTTAAAACAGATCACTGACCGAGGTACGAGGGAATGTTTGATATGTTTAGCCGTAGTGTAACAAG
>DMXI01000035.1 GCA_003483885.1 Microscillaceae bacterium | reverse complement strand
TTAGGCGAGTTTGAGCAGTTTAGACGTAGTGCAGCCGATTTAGCAAGTACAAACTACAGCGGTGGCGTTTTTGGTTACTTTTTTAGCTATAGAAAAAAGTAACGGCTTTCCGAAAATCATTTCTAGGCACTTTCAGGACTACTTCATTTGCTACGGCATTTAGAAAATGAACAGGTTTTTGATCTAAAAGTAGAAATGAGTTTTTACAAAAAATTTCTAATAACGACTTTAAAAAGACTGCTGACTAGTTAATACCAATAAATCACTTTATGGAAGAACTGTTAATTGCTGATTTTAACCCTGACACCTTAGGCGAACACGTTACCAATGCCCGCTTGTTCAAAGGCTCTGAAAAACTACCTTTTTTGGCTCCTCGTGGAGTACACGTAGTTGATAACCAATTGTTTGTATCGGATACTGGGCAAAATCGAGTGTTTATTTGGCATCAATTGCCTACGACTGAATACCAGGAACCCGATGTGATTTTAGGACAGGAAGCCATTGAAAACGCAGGACGAAATGCAGGAGGAAGTGTAACCGCTTCCACTTTGCATTACCCTTCGGGGATTTGGAGTGATGGTCAACGCCTCATTGTGGCCGATGCCTGGAACCATAGGGTGTTGATTTGGCACCAATTGCCTACTGAGACCGCCCAGCCTGCTGATGTGGTGCTGGGGCAACCCAATTTTACCACCAATTTGCCCAACGTTACTGGAGTAGGAAGCGACCCCACAGCCCAATCTATGCATTGGTGTTACGGTGTTTGGTCCGATGGCACCCAGTTGTGGGTAGCCGATACGGGCAATCGTCGGGTATTGTATTACCATGAGATTCCTACTGAAAGTTATACTCCTGCCGACAAAGTGATTGGTAAAACCCATTTGGCCGAGCGAGATTATATCAATGAAGACCCTATTTGGCCTTATTCAGTCAAAGTAAATGAACAAGGCCATATGATCATCGCTGATACTCAGTTTTATAGAGCTTTGCTATGGAAAGATCATCAGCAGGCTTTTAGCCAATCGGCCGACATCATCATTGGGCAAAATACCTTTGAGGATTGTGGGCAAAACCAATATCGTTTAGCGCCTGAAGCCCATACCTTGAACTGGTGCTATGATGCTTGTTTTTACAAAAACGGCATTTTAATGAACGATACAGGTAATAGCCGAATCCTTTGGTTTGAGGAGTTACCAACAATGAACAATGCGCCCGCCAATGCCGTGATTGGCAAACGCAACTTTACCACTGCCAGTGACAATCGTGATACCTTATTGGGTACCCAAAGTAGTTTGTATTGGCAATTCTCAATTACCACCCAAAACGATCAACTCATCATTGCCGACACTGGAAACCATCGGATTGTAATGGCGGATTTATTGGTTTAGTTCGTAGTTTTTTGGCCTTTAGCAGTTAGCTTTTAGTAATTGGCATCGCTTCGCGTAATTTTTTACTTCTAACTGCCAAGTTGGTAAAGCATTGATTATAAGCAAGTTAAAAGTTACCCAAAATAGGTTTAAAATTGATGATGAGACAGCTGAGAGCCAAAGGCCAAAAGCTAATGACCAATAGCTGTCAGGCGCTACGAACTCCCAACCAAAAACTACGCACTAAAGCCCAAATAAATCCAATAAAAGCCTACCACTAAAGCAAACAAGCCACCCGTAAGACGGATGCCTTTGGCCAACGAGGCTGTACCTTTTCGATAAGAAAAACGAGAGGTTTTTCCTAAGATGAAAGTATAGAGCGCCATAGCGGCTACCGTACCTACGCCAAAACCTACAATGTATAAAATACTTTGAGTGCGATTTTCAAAGCCTAATACAGGCAATAGTAATATAAAGTGAGCTACTCCGGCCAAACCATGCAAAAAACCGATTCCAAAAGAATAGGAGTGGTGCTTTTCTTTGGGGGAGTGATCATGGGCGTGTTGTACCCAATTGATGGTCTTATAAATAGCAAACACTCCAATTCCTACCAATACAAACCCTACCAGTTTTTCACTGTGTTCCGAAATCTTCTCTACAGGTATGTAGGTTTTAAATAATAGGAAGGCGACACCAATAAGCAGCATTCCTGCCAAATGACCAATGCCCCAAAAAAGGCCAATGCGCCAGGGTCTTTGTTTGGCCTCGAGTGCATAGGGGGTAACCGCGGCCAAATGATCGGGGCCAGAGATTACGTGAAGTGCTGCTGCAGCAGTACCAACAAGCAAAGGGAAATCATAGAGCATATGTTATAAAATTCAGTAAAAACAGTTCACCACCCAACTATTTTTTGCCCAGATTTGTGGAGAAACAAAACACGCTCACAAAAACCTCAAAAATAAGTAGTTTTCAGGCTTTGATCAGTTCGTGTTGATATGAACTGGGACAATGAAGGCATTTAAATATAAAAGGTGGGTAGCATATAAAAACAGTAAGGTAATATAAGGATATTATCTTGAATTTTTTTGAGATGAGCAAAGAAAAAGAGGGTTTGTTAAAACCAAAATTATGCGCAACAAACCAAGCGTAAAAGAGGTAAAAAAAATGAAAGATTTTTTTACTAACCGTAAGCTGTATAATGAATAAGAGAACTGTACAATTTTCACTGCAACTAATGCTCATTTTGGTAGCCTTGGTTGTTTTTAGTGCTTGCAAAAAAGAAGATAACAATCCCGATACTACCGTAATCAATAATCCACTGGCCAATCCGGCTAATGGTCCGGCAGCAGGGAATCCAGACGGCAACTCACCCATTCCTGCCGAGGCAGGCACCGAAGATGTGTCTAATCCTGACCAAGTAATTGGAGATGGAACTCCTCAGAGCTGTACTTGTCAGGCGGTAAAAGATGCGGTAGCTAAAGGAGGCAAAGTTGTATTCAATTGTGGCGACCAACCCCTCACAATTACCATGGATAGTCCCGCCCTCATTTTCAACAATGCCAACCCCGATGTGGTCATTGATGGAGGTGGTTTGATTACCCTCAGTGGAGGAGGTTCCAATCGGATTTTGTATATGAATACCTGCGACCAAAGCCTCGTATGGACCACACCCAATTGTGATAACCAAGACCATCCTCGTTTGACCGTACAAAACATAACCTTTGCTGATGGCAATGCAGTAGGCAATGGACAAGAACTAGATGGGGGAGGAGGAGCCATCTGGGTACGCGGTGGACGATTCAAGGCCGTGAATACTCGTTTTTTCAACAATGTATGTGCCAGTACCGGAGCTGATGTAGGCGGCGGAGCTATTCGGGTATTTAGCCAATACAATGATCTGCCCGTGTACATTGTCAACAGTACGTTTGGCGGTGCTGATGGGTATGGCAATCAAGGATCTAACGGAGGCGCGCTTAGTAGCATTGGCGTTTCCTGGACGATCATCAATAGCCTGTTTACCCACAATAAGGCCATTGGTAACGGAGGAAATCCAGCCCAATCAGGAACACCTGGTGGGGGGAGTGGTGGAGCCATTTACAACGATGGTAATACAATGACACTGACCTTGTTAGGAACCAAAATTGAAAACAACGAAGTGATACAACATGGCTCAGGAATCTTCTTTGTGACCAACAATCGTACGGGCAATATTGTGATTGACAACAGCGTGATTCGCAATAATACTGGAGGCTCTTGGTATCCGGTGTATCCCAATATATCGATGCATGCCGATACCAAAATTGACGTGACCAACTCTACAATTGAGTAGAATAAAAATTGAGGTGACTTCATAATAAAACCTTGTCTATGGCCATTAGACAAGGTTTTGTTGTAATAAGGTTTGAGGAATTAATTGATTAGAATCCTCCCAAATTCTCTCTGGGGATAAAAATACTCTCCATCTCTTCTTCTACACTAGGAATTGTGATGTAATTACCTTCCTTAATGATATGACCTGGTAGCTTAAGCTCAGCTGCAACCTCTTTTCCTATGTCCAAAGATGTAGCAAATTTGGTAAGGCTGTTTTTGGCCCCTTTGTCAAACTTCTTGATGCGCTGTATTACCAAGTAATCTTCATAAGGGAAAATAATTGTAGCATCTATCTCTGGTTTTTCAAACAACTTGCGAGGAATTAAAGGGAACTTGCCGCAAAGTGGCTCGATACAAGGGCGAGGAACGATCTTAAGGGGGATTTCGTGACAAATCAGACGAATACCAACTGTGTTGGGGTCTAAACAAAAGCTGTTGAAATATGTCACACAAGTACGACGCCTGCGATCGTAGAACTCATTCCAGGTAACACGAGGAAAGACAATTACTGGTTCACAAATCTTGATGGTAGCACTGGGACTGTCCAAAGTAGGTAGAGGATTTATCTCTTCTTGGGTGGCTTGATCTTGACAAGCTACAAATACAGTGGCTAGGAGAATCAATGCGAATAACCGATTGATTATTTTAGATGTTTTCATCTTGTTGAACGATTTTGGTTAAGTTAAGTAATTATTAAAATTACCTATTCAGTGCACTAGTTAGGTACGGGTTTATGTGGGAGCATTTAGAATGGTTAACAGCTTGCGAAAAAAATATTTAAAAATTTTTGAGAAGCTTAGTCTGTCGAGGAAATTAAGGCAGGGCTGAAATTACTTGTTGTAGGGTCTTGGTGCAGCGAGCCCATACAATACACTCTTGGGTCTCTCTTCGGTAAGACCAAAGACGTGAGAGGAAATAAGGTGCGCTACTACAATCAAATAAGTACAAGAAAGCACACCTAAGTTTTTTAGGCTGAAAGAGTCTTTGTGCTGCGAAGAGCAGAGGGCAAAGTATCAATAATGGCTTCATTGCCACGAATGACCCAAATGCTAACGCAGCAACCACAACCCTGATTTTCAGAGATATAGTCTAGCTTTTTACGCCACTGCTTCAACCATTGCAGCGCCATTTCGGTTTCTCCTGGGGTGTCGGCATCAGTTGTGATACAATGCTCGACAATGATAGCATTACGATCTGTAGGAGCTTGTTTTATTCTACGTCTGCGTTTTTTGTTTTTCTTACCCATTGCATTTTTTGGATATTTTTTAAAAAAGGAAAGCAGGTGCGCTAGTTTTTCCCAAAAAAATAGAAGGAAGCACACCTATAGCCTTTTAGTATTTACAATAATTTGATAATTAGTTGATAGGCATTGGCAAATTCCTGACTTGTTCAGGTAAGTCCAAAATAATATTGTTGATTAATTGTTCCTCCCCTCGAATCGTCCATAAGTTAATTGCCTTGCTACAGCCTTCATTTTCAGAGACAAAGTCTAATTGATCACGCCATTCGTTTAGCCAAGCCTGTATCACTTCTAGTGCACCATCCACATCGTTTATGTTGATGATGCTTAGTTCTACTTGTGCCATAGTGTGTTATATTTAAAAACAGAGAAATTGAATAAGCTATTCAAGGTGTTGTAGAAGGAAGCTCATTCGTAGCCTTGTTGTTGATACAAACTAAAAACACGCATGCGCAATGTTTTTGCGTAGTGGAAATTAATTTTCTATTTTGCTAAAGAATTACTTATAAACTATCCAATATTTATCTAAAACCACTATTCCATACCACTACCAATGATGATGAAACGTGCCGCTAAAATATTGATTGTCAGTTCTTTTACTATCCCATTAGGTTTTGTGCCTGTATTGTTTATGTATGGCTGGGATACTTACTTGGAGGTATTACTTTCTATGAGTTTTGCTGCTTTTATACCCACCGCATTTGTATTGTATATGTTCGAGACTGTGGTGTGCATGACTGGCCTCAAAAAAGGTGAACATCACCTTATTCGTCAAATGGTGCTAGCTGTAGGTTTTATTGGGTTGCTCTTATTGGTTCTTTGGGGGAGTCAAACCCGCATCAAAATCAACGAATTGACCTTGGAATACAGTGGTTATATCTTTGTATTTTCCTTTATGCTTTTCGGTGCCATAGTCAACAATGTGCTGGATAAGAAGAGGATATGATGTTCAATTTTTAATTATTTTTCTATTGTTTCGCGATGCAATACAATTGTTGATTATTGATGTTTAATGATTAATTAATTCGCGATGCATCGCAAAACTATGGACTATCGACTGTGGACTAACTCCCACTTTGTGCCATTTTTCATTTTTAGTTTTTCACTTTAGAAAATGCCTGTAAACAGAAACGCGCTTATTCGATACCGTACGATTGACAATTGCTTGCGCAATCGCTTTCGTCAGTGGACTCTAGATGACTTGATCGAGACTTGCTCTGAAGCCTTGTATGAATACGAAGGCATTGATAAAGGCGTGAGCAAACGTACGGTGCAAATGGACATCCAGATGATGCGTAGTGATAAGCTGGGGTACAATGCGCCTATTGTAGTCATTGACAAAAAATATTACACCTACGAAGACCCCGAATATTCTATCACCAATATACCTTTAACCGATCAGGACTTGCTTAAACTCAACGAAGTAGTGGAGATTTTGAAACAGTTCAAAGGGTTTACCCATTTTCAGGAATTGAGCGGGATGGTGCAAAAACTGGAAGACAAAATACACACTGCCAAAACCGACCAAATGTCGGTGATTGACTTTGAGAAAAACGAAAACCTTCGGGGATTGGAGCATTTAGACATTATTTACGAAGCTATTTTAAAAAAAACTTCCTTAGAAGTAACCTATCAGTCGTTTAGGGCGCGTAATGCTAATACGTTTGTGTTGTTTCCCTATTTGCTCAAAGAATATCGCAATCGGTGGTTTGTATTGGGGCGACAGCGAGGCTTTCCTACCATTACTACGTTAGCTTTGGACCGTATTCAGGCTATTGACAAGTCTTATGAGCCTTATGAGGAGACCAAAATAGACATGAGTAACTTCTTTAAAAATGTGATAGGAGTTACCGTAAACGCAGGGCAGGAACCCATTCGAGTAGTGCTCAAAATTGACCGTCGTAGTGCTCCCTATGTCATTACCAAGCCTATGCACCATAGCCAACAAGTGCTTGAAAAGGGCGAGGAAGGCATTGTGATTTCATTGAATGTGCAGCATAACTTTGAGTTAGAGCGCGAAATTTTAGGGTTTGGTGAAACGATGATCGTATTGGAGCCAGAATTTTTAAGAACCCGCATCGAAAATCGTTTGAAGTATAACTTGAAACTATACGGAGAGGAAAAAAGTGAACCTACCTAATCAAAACGTATCCATATGTTAAATGTCAAATCACAAGTTGTCATTCGTTTTGCTGGGGCACTGGGTTTATGGATGAGTTGCTTAAACATTGTACAAGCGCAACAAGCCATTCCTTACCAAAACAAAGAAGGAAAATGGGGATATAAAACCAAAAGTGGTAAGAAAAAAGGAAGCCCCATTTACAAGCGAATTCAGGCAATTGTTGTCGAGGCCAAAGACAAGCTTTCTACGCTATTTATTGTACAAAAAAGAAACAAATATGCTTTGTTTAATAGCAATGGTGAACAATTAAGTCAATTTAGTTATGATACCATTTATCCACCCAATTGTGAAAAGCCAGTAAAACTAGTATTGGCAAAAAGAAACAGGAAATACGGATATTTAGACTACAAAGGGATAGAACGTTTGGCTTTGATATATGATGGGGCAGAGTCTTTTTGCAAAGGCGTAACTCGAGTGCAACAAGGTGGGCAATGGACCAGCATTGGAAAAGTGGTCAAGAAAAAAATAAAAGAAAAGAAAGAGGTTTTTACCGTTGTTGAAGATAAGCCTGAGCCGCGAGGAGGAATGAGGAGATTTTACCGCTATATACGTGATAGTTTGCGTTATCCGCCAGAAGCTAAAAGATTAAAGGCTGAAGGGAAAGTATTTGTAATGATTGCGGTAGCAGGAGATGGGACGCTAAAGAACGTTGAAGTTCTCAGAGGCATTGGCAATGGTTGCGAACTAGAAGCTGTACGGCTTATAATGAATGGACCAAAATGGCAGCCTTTTGTGGCGCGTGGTAATCGAAAACGGATACAAAGAGTCGTCATACCAATCACTTTTAAACTCAAGTAACAGGATTAACTTATTTCGTTAAAAACTATTGTTGAATAGTAAAAGAATTAACAATTTAGCCATAAAACAATTAACTAATCAATCATCCAAGATGAACCTAGAAACTATTCCTTACAAAGATTATGAAGCTGACTTGCCTCAAGAGGGGCGTTGTATTTTGGGACAAATGACCACCGAAGAAAATCTGGTAGTGTACCAGGCTTTTAATCCCAGTATTGCCAAATATGCAGCTGAAAATCAGCAATTTGGCGGAAGCCAGTACAGTTTTAATCGGATGAGTTGGATCAAGCCTAATTTTCTGTGGATGATGTATCGGGCGGGTTGGGCTACCAAGTCCAACCAAGAATGTATTTTGGCCATTGAAATTGCCAAAACCCACTTTGAACAAATACTGATAGCAGCTGTACATTCTAGTTTTAAATCTGGAGTGTATGCCTCAAAAGCCGATTGGCAGGCCAAACTCAAAGCGAGTGATGTAGTGATGCAATGGGACCCCGACCATCATCCCAATGGTAATAAGCTTCAGCGAAGAGCGATCCAACTAGGCTTAAGAAACGATATGCTGCGGCAATTTGGTACTGATTGGGCGGTGTCCATTCAAGATATTACCGGGTTTGTACGCGAACAAGGACAAAAATTAACTCAGGGAAAACTAGACGAATTGCTGGTGATAAAAGAACAAGTAATTGAGATAGATGATACCGCAATTATTGAAAACTTAGGTTTAGCGCATTAAAAAACCCGTTAGAAAATAACGGGTTCAATCTTTTTCGGGATTCTGTGACCTTCAGGCCGCCTGCGATTTGGTAAATAGCCAAGACTCAGCTTCTTCTCTGGTTTCAAAAAAGCGGGTAATATCCTGAAATCTTCCCTCTTCAATGGTTTGCTTAATGGTAAGCAAAGCAATAAAATCTTTACTAATCACGATGCCTATGCGTTCTAATTGTACCTCATCAATCAACTTATCGATTTCAAAGGCTACCCAATCTTGTAATTCAGGGTCGATGGAATACAAAAAATTGGTGTTATCGGAAATGACAAACTGGGGGCGTATTTCTCTTACTTTATCCCAGAGAATGACTTGTTGTTTCTGATATTCGGTATCTTCCAGGTTTTGGCTTTCAGGTAGCCAAATGTTGACAAAATAGTTTCTCCGGCGATCATGGTAAAATACCTGATACCGGTTACTAAAAATTTCCTCCATCACTAGTTTAAATTTTAATAAGTTTTTCGAATACTATGCGATTGTATATGCCTCGATTTCTAGGTTAAAACCAAGTGCGTTTGTTCTGTGATTATATTATCTTACGTATTTTATTCTTAGATGGTCAAACAAGTATAGCAAGCTTAATGACTAAATTATCTACTTTTTCTCAAAAAAAATAATATTGAGGAAACCAATTTGGGATAAGCAATGGGATATAGGTAAGAACTAAACCATATTTTAGTGACTCAAGGGGCGAATATTTGAAATGTACAAGTATAGTACAGAACCTGCTATTATATATTCTATAGTGATAAAGATAACAACTGAAATTATTGGGTCATTTAGGCTGCCAAAATTAGCTTATATACTTCATAACCTGTGAAAAAATCAATTGGGCAATAAAAAACCCCCTTTGTGAGAATAAAACAAAGAGGGTAGAATAATTTATATAAGAGTATTTTTAAATTTTGTCTTCTATCAGTGCATAAAAATCGCTTTTTTAGCCCAGATTATAACTTAGCCGAAGGCGATCTCTGTTTTACCTTTGGAAATCAGTTATGAAAACTAATGTTTAAACATACTCTAAAAAATAACTATGAGCTTACCGATTCTAAGGCTTTTACCATAGTAGCACCAATTTCGGCAGGAGATTCTACCACGTGTAGGCCACACTCGCGCATGATACGCATTTTAGCCTCTGCAGTATCGTCTGCTCCACCAATAATAGCACCAGCGTGCCCCATTCTACGTCCCTTAGGAGCCGTTTGACCCGCAATGAAACCTACTACTGGTTTACGGTTACCATTTTCTTTGATCCAGTGAGCCGCTTCAGCTTCCATGCTACCGCCAATCTCACCAATCATAATGATAGCATCAGTTTCAGGGTCGTTCATCAACAACTCTACTGCCTCTTTGGTAGTTGTACCAATTACAGGGTCACCACCGATTCCAATACAAGTAGACTGTCCCAATCCTGCTTTGGTGATTTGGTCTACTGCCTCGTAGGTCAATGTACCCGAGCGAGAAACAATACCAATGCGACCAGGGTTGTGAATAAATCCGGGCATGATACCTACTTTAGCCTCGCCAGGAGTAATTACGCCAGGGCAGTTAGGACCTACCATGCGTACGTCTTTTCCTTGAATGTAATTTTTTACTTTTACCATATCCAAGGTAGGGATTCCTTCGGTAATCGTAATGATTACACCAATACCTGCGTCAGCGGCTTCCATGATAGCATCGGCTGCAAAGGCAGGAGGTACAAAAATAACCGATACATCAGCACCTGTAGCCTCCACAGCTTCTTTTACGGTGTTGAATACCGGGCGATCAAGGTGAGTTTGGCCACCTTTACCAGGAGTTACGCCGCCCACTACGTTCGATCCGTACTCTATCATTTGCCCTGCGTGAAAACTACCTTCTGAGCCAG
>DMXI01000537.1 GCA_003483885.1 Microscillaceae bacterium | reverse complement strand
TTTTGCAGGGTCTCTTTTTTTGATATATCCCTTATACTTCTCCAGTATCCAGCAGAGTGCTTATAAGCTATACCCATTTAGCTAAAAAAATTACCTCAGTGAAAATAAAATTTACCATTTGAAATTATCTTTAGAGCAAGCGAGTTGATTTAGTGAATCAAAACCTACCGTTCATAAACTCAAAGTTCCCACTGGTGAATTCCTCCAATATTCTTGTTGTAAAACTTTCTAGGTTTGTGCCAACAATTGCTTGCCGGGCCCGCAAGTATTAACCTTTAAGAGCTTGTTTAAATTTTCGTTTACAGGAGATTTTATGATGTATTCTTGGATTAGATGCGTCAAATTTTGAAGGAATAGCCAAGCTATTGCTGATAAATTTGGCAATATATAATCAAAAAAGGCTCGTAAAAGACCTGATTGATGAATTTTAAACAAGCTCTAACAATCAATTAACTAACAACAAACATGAAAAGATTATTTATTCAACTGATTGCCCTCGTATGTATGGCTGCAATCAGCGTGAACAGCCAAGCTCAAACGAATGGAAGTTTTGAAAACCTTACAGGTACCAATTATGGGTCTGCTTTTGCAAGCAATCAGGTAACTGGTTGGCAACAGTCACACGGAACGCCAAGTATTTTTGGTGGAGCGCCCGGTCAAGGGCAACGTTCAGCCTGGATGTGGTCTTACTCAGGAAGGGGAGAGGGGATTGTCCAAAATTATGCTTTTGCTCCTGGCTCGGTGTACACCATTACTTTTTGGGTAAAAACCAATAATCCTGATGGAAACTTTTACATCCAAGCTGCCAACAATGTACCCAATGGTACCACCACTGCTTCCACTTTTCCTTCGGTAAGCAGCAAACAGTTAATTTACTCGGCAGGGTTGGTGTTCAACAACTGGCAACAAATCACAATAACCTTTACACCCAATGCGACTTATTCTCAATTGTGGATTTATCCATACCTGAGTTCAAAACCAGTGAATGGGCAAGCTGAAGTACAAATAGACGGAATCAATATTGATGTTTGCACACCAATGAGTGTATTGGTACCCAACTATAGCTTTGAGAAAATGTCTGGTACCGATCGAGTACGCCCTTTCTCTAATGGCCAAGTACCAGGTTGGACGCAGTCGCACGGAACTCCCAGCATGTTTGGAGGAGCACCTGGTCAAGGTAACAACTCGGCCTGGATGTGGTCTTACTCAGGAAGAGGCGAAGGAATCGTGGCCGATGTAAACTTTCAGGCTGGCACTACCTATCAGATAAAATATTGGGTACGTACTGCGGAAACCGATGGGGTGTTTTATTTCAAGGCCGCCAATGGGGTGCCTGCCGGAGTCAGTACTTCAGTAGTTATTCCTAGTGTGAGTAGTCAACAAACGATTGTAAACAGTGCTTTGACTTTCCCTAAATGGGTAGAGAGAACGGTGATCTTTACGGCTAATGCTAACTATTCTCAATTATGGATTTACCCGCTTTTGAAAACTTTGCCTACCAATGGACAAGCAGAGTTGCAAGTAGATGCTATCCGAATAGAAACTGTTTGTAAAGGAGCACGAACAACCGAAGAGCCGATTGATTTCCCAATAAAAAAAGAAGTAAAAGAGCAAAAAGTACAGGAAGAATTGGGCGTAAAAATATACCCAAACCCAGCAACTACTGAGGTAATGGTGACATTGCCCAAAACTACTGCCCAAGCTGAGGTAGCGATTTATGACCTGAATAGTGGAAAAAAAGTGAGTAGCTTTATTGCAACGCCTGCAAACAGCAAATGGCAAGTGCCTACAACTTTAAAAGCAGGTACTTATCAAATGATCGTGACTGATCCGGTAACCCAAGTAAAAAAGATGAGCCGTATTGTGATCAAAAAGTAAGTGGTGATCTTATGAAACCTAAAAAGGCAGCCTTATTTTCTAGGGCTGCCTTTTGGCTTAGAGTATGTTTAAACGCCTGTTTGATTTGAACTGGCTTTTATCTTCTTAAAATCTTCATTTCTACACTTACCACTCCATCTCTAATCATTCCAATACGTTCGGCGGCAGCTCTTGATAAGTCAATAGAGCGGGTAGAAGTTCGAGGCAAGCGATCGTTGATCACTACCAATACTTTACGGTTATTTTTAAGGTTTCGTACCTCTACTTTAGTGTTGAAAGGCAAAGTTTTGTGGGCAGCCGTTAAGCGGTAACGGTTGTAGATTTGTCCGCTGGCAGTTTTTCGTCCGTGAAATTTATTGTGGTAGTAAGAGGCCTTGCCGTGTATTGTTTTTACGACATTCCCACTTCCGCCGCTTCCACTGCTGGAACCAGACCCACTACCTCCAGAGCTTTTACTGGACCCTCCGCCAGTTTTTTTCAATTCAATGGTTTTTCCCCCTCCGCTAGTGCTTCCTCCCGAAGTACGTTTTCCACCAGAACTGGTAGAGCGAGAAGCTACTAATAAAGTATCACAATTAGTAAATAAAAATGTTACAAATACACCTAATAACAACGTTTTAACTTGGTTCATTTTCTTTATTATCTATATGTTTAACCTGTAAAAATATTTAATAGCTGGTTACATAATCGTATTTAGGATAGAAAAAGATACATTTTTTTTACGAATTCGTTTTTTTCATATACAAACCAGCGCGGTTTTGATGATTAATCAATTATGAATTTAATGGTCAGTGGTTAGTGGTGGATGGTCAATGAACAATTATGAATGTTTAATGATCAATTGTTTCGCTTCGCTTATTGTTCCGCCTTCGGCTTTATGGTTACATTGCTAAATAGCTGCGCGATAAATAGAAAAAATACGAGCGGCTAACTAACCAACCAAGAGTTAAAAGCTAAAGACCAACGGCCCTCAGGTACTATGGACTACCAACTCCGAACTATGAACTAGAAAACTGTGGGCTAAAACCAGCCAAGGGCCAAAGGCTAAAAACCAAAAGCTGTCAGACGCTACAAACTACCCACTCCCAACTACGAACTAAAAACTCCCAACTACTTAGTACCACTTCGTTTTGTGCCATTCTTCTGATGACTTGCGAGGTGGGCTTCCATATCCAGGATGGTTTTTTTGTATTCAGTTACATCCATGGCATAGTTTACAATCTTGTAGGGTTTTCCGCTGGCATCTATAATGGGGTGATAGCTGCCACGAAGCCATTTTTCGTTTCCGTCGTGATCAATGCGCACGAAGTCACCGTTTTGATGCTGGCCCTTGAGTACATTTTGCCAGAAATCTTTATAGCCTTTGCTTTTCTTTTCCTGTTCTTTTACAAAAATCTTATGATGCTTGCCCAGTACTTCGCCTCGTTCGTAATGCATCAAGTCCAGAAAACGATCATTGATGTTGGTAATCATCCCATTGAGATCGTATTCGGCCATCAGGCTAGTTTGGTTAAAAGCCGATAACATACCCTCAAAATCCAAGGTGACGTGTTTCAATTCACTGATGTCATTCACCAAAATGAGTATTTTATAAATGGTGCCGTAGGAGTTTTTGGCGGGAGTGTAGGTTACATTGGCCCATACTTCCTGATGATCTTTAGTGATAAACTTTATTTCACCTTCTTGTGCCAATCCGTTATTAAGTTTGTCCCATAGCATTTCATACTCTTCTGTTTTGGCATATTTGGGAGGCACCAGCATTCTAAAGTTTTTGCCAATCATTTCATCCACTTTAAAACCCACCAATTCGGCAAAAATGGTATTTGTTTTCATAAAAGTACCACTCAGGTCTAGTTCGGCCGTAGCCAGCGTATGATCAATGGCTGCAAGTGCGGCTTCCATTTCCATGCTGTTGCGTTTCATATCTTCTTGCACTGCAGTGAGTTCTTCCATATTTTGGCGAATTTCTTCTTCCTGAGTACGGAGTTCTTCAGCTTGTTGTAGGGCTTCCATTTCCAGTTGCTTGGCCTGGGTAATATCCTGGGCAAAATGTACTACTTTATAAGCTTTTCCTTTGAGATCAAAAATGGGATTATAACTACCTCGGAACCAGCGGGTAGTGCCATCTTTGGTGATTTTCTCAAATACCCCGGTTTTGAATCTTCCGTGCACCAAATCCATCCAAAAAGCGGTAAACTCAGTAGAATGACGCTCTTGTTCTGCCACAAAAACAGTGTGTGATTGCCCCAATACCTCCTCCTCGATATAGCCCAAAGCCTCCAGGTAAGTTTCGTTGATACTCAGAATATTCCCCTCAATGTCTATTTCCATTACCCCATTAGACTTATGGATGGCTTTGAGTTGACCTTCGATATCTAAACTGGCCAACTTTTGTTCGGTAATGTCACGTGCCAGCATGATTACCTTGTAGGGCTTACGCTTAGAGGTAAATGCCAACGTAAAAGTAGCCTGCCACCAAATCTCTTTGCCCGATTTAGAAATCCGGCGAAACTCCCCCGAGCGTTCTCCATCTCTTTTGAGCGACTTCCAAAAGCTTTGGTAATCGTCTCCTTCAGCCTCCACAGGGTCTACTAAAATTTTATCGTGTTGCCCTTCCAGTTCTTCCATGGTGTAGCCCATAATCTGCAGATACTGGCGATTGGCTTTTTGGATAAAACCTCGTAAATCATACTCCACCGTAGCTAAAGTTCGGTCAATGGCGTTGAGATGAGCAGCCATATCGGCTTCTTTTACCACCATTTCTTCCTGAATGACATTGAGCTTTTCTACATTTTCGGTGAGTTCTTTCTCCTTGATCTGGATGGCTTCCAGTTGTTCGGCTGTTTTGGCCTGTAGCTCTCTACGATAAGTAATGTCTTGAGTAAACTCTACAATCTTATAAGGCTGTCCGCTGAGATCTAAAATAGGGTTGAAACTACCCCGGGTCCAAATGATTTTGCCCGACTTCGTAATTCTTTTGACTGCATCAGCCTGATAATTTCCGCGACGCAAATCAGCCCAAAACTCATGCAGCTTTTCGCTTTCGTGATCTTCTTCAGGAATAAAAATGGTATGGTGTTGCCCTTGTACTTCGTCCAACTCATAGCCCAGTAGCTTTAAGAAGTCCTCATTGGCCAGTACAATACGCCCTTGCATGTCATATTCTACTACCAGATTAGATTTATAAATTGCGGCCAATTGACCTTCAAAATCCAAGGCCATTTTCTTCTGCTCGGTAATGTTGGAGGCCAGCGCAATAATTTTATAAATCGCCCCTACGGAATCTTTTACAGGAGTGTAGGTGGCGTTAAACCAAACCTCGTTACCCAGATTGGTTTGGTATTTATATTCTCCCGATTTGCTCAAGCCTTTTTTCAGATCTAGCCAAAACTGTTTGTACTCTACTGAGTTGGCATATTCTTCATCAAGAAAAATGGTGTGAGGTTGCCTCACAATGGTATCTAAGGTATATTCGGTTACTTCAAGAAAAATATTATTAGCCGCCATTACCTGGCCTTCAGCGTCAAACTCTATGGTAGATAAAGTACTGTTGATGGCATCTAACTGCCCAGTGAGCTCTATTTCCTTGGTTTCCATTTGCTCCTGGGTAGCGTGCAACTCTTCCATATTTTGGCGAATTTCTTCCTCTGAGGTGCGAAGTTGTTGTACCAGTTTTTTGGTATGTTCATTTACCTTTACACTCGCAATGGTAGAAGCAATACTTTCGGCCAATTTTTCTATAAACTCAATCTGGTAGGCATCATAGGTCATAAAAGAAGCAATCTCAATGACCCCATGAATCTGGTCGTTTACCTTCATAGGCACCACAAGCACACTGCGCGGGTTGGCTTCTCCCAAACCAGAAGTGATTTTGACGTATTCATTGGGTACGTCCGTCATATAAATGGTTCGTTTTTCCCGCACTGCTTCTCCCACCAGGCCTTCTCCTACCTTTATTTGCTTGGTATGAAATTTTTGTGTCTCGAAAGCATAGGCAGCAATCAGTTCTAAATGCACTTCGTGTTTGTCCTCATCATTGAGTCTAAACAAACCACCTTGGTTAGCCCCTACATAATCCACCAAATTGGCAATAATGCTGTAAGACAGTTCTGCTACATTGTCGTTATTGGAGCGTAGTATCTCACCAAATCTGGCCAGCCCCTCAGTAGTCCAGTTACGTTTTTTGTCTTCTACAGCTACTTGTCGCAGGTTATTGCGCATGCCCAATAAGGCATTGCCCAGTTCATCGTTTTCGCTCAATGGATTAAACTCCACCTCAAGGTTTCCTTTACCAATTTCAGAGGCAAAATAAGACGTTTTTTTAAGGCCATCTACCAAATTGTTGATTGTATCCTGAATTTGAATATCGTCGTGTTTGCTCTCTAGCTGAGCCTTGGGCAATACCCCATGCGATAAATCGCTGATGACTTCTTTGACAACCACTACTGGTTTTTTAAGGGTACGATTGTAGAAATAGAGCACTCCTACAAAGAAGAGAATGATGAGTAAGACAATGATGAAAATTTCGCTCTCTATAAGCGTAAGTCCTTGACGAACACTGTCATTGGGCAGCATGACGAGTAAGTGCCAATCTAAATCTTTGATGTCGAGGTAATCGCCTGCGGTGGTGAAGCCATTGTCGGTTATTTCAACACTTCCTTTGGTGTCTAGCGTAGCGCGAGCAGCCTGATCTGTTGATTTTTTTTCTAACAATTGACTATAATCTTCGGGGAGAGAAGTAGCTCGAAGCAAAAAGTCCTGCCCAATGATCAATAGGCGCGGATTGAGATCATCGCCTTGTAAAATGGTTCTGGCTAAGATGTTATTGACTGATTTTACCGAATAACGGATGATTAATACCCCTAAACGAACACCTTTTTCGTCAAATACGGGAGAAGCCACAAAACCCATAGGCAATTTATTCCCTACGAGTTTGTAATTGCTCAAGTCGGTTAGGAAAATACTGGTTTTGCCATTGTTAAAAGCTTGATGAATGGTTTGATTGCGGTAAGCTCCACGGGCGATGTTGGTACCAAAATCTTCTTGTTGCCGTACCGAAAAAACCACATCTCCACGGTTAGTCACCAAATATAAATCTTCGTAGCGTTGAGCGCCTAAAAGCGCCTCGAGTTTGAGGCGATAAGTGGAATCTGCCCTGCGATAAGTTTGAGTATTGGTTCCACCTTGATAAAATGCCTGACTAAAGCGACTGAAGCCATAGGTGACCACATCCAAGGTGGCATATACCCGCGCATCGTCGCGCAGTTGTGTATAAAAAGATTCTATTTGTTGCTTTTTAGCCGTGCGCACGGCTTTGAGTACGGCAAGACTGTTGCTTTTCTGGTTGGTTTCTAGGTAGGTAATAAAAGCTATGGTAATACCGATGAGTAGGATCACTCCTATAACGGAGGCGCGAATGATAAGCCATTGAGCTGCAGTGAATTTAAAACGACGCTTCATAGTAAATGTTCAGGAGTAGTAATTTAAAAAGTTTGACAACCGCTACAGGTGAATTCTCGAGCGTAATTTATGCCAAACTTGGTTGAATAGAACAATTCCCTATAAATATAATATTTTAGGAGAGTTGTGCCGACTTTAGGGATGGATTTTCGCTGAGTGAGGGCGAATAAGGGATGAAACTTCTTATATATAGGTAAAAAGTCAAAATAAAAAGAGACTGAGCCTTCATTGACCCAGTCTCTTGTAGTTACATGCAGTTATAAAAAAGTATAATCCTTATTTGATAATTAATTTTTTGGTAGACTTATACTGAGGCGTTTCAAGTGTTAAGAAGTAAATACCTGGAGCAATGTTGGGTTGCCAATCCAATTGGTGCTGTCCTTTTGTATAAGTTCGTTGCTGAGTGCTTACCACTTGCCCTTGCTGATTTCTCAGAGAGAAGGTTACCTTACTCTGGTCATTGTTTACCCCAAAAGCGATATGAAAACGCTTGGCAGGGTTAGGAAATACATTGATTTGAGGTTCAGTAATGGAAATTTCACCCGCATTGAGCTGTAAAGTTTGCATCGTGTTGGTTTTTCCATTAAAAGCTTCAGTTTTAGCAATTTGGTTGGTGAGACGAACCGCAGTAGATTGATTTGGCTGACCAATGACCTCGAAATTCAAATAAAACAATACCTTGCCATTGTCAAGATCAATGGCTTGGCCTTGAGGGTCATTGTATACAAAAGCTACCGAACCTTGATTGGCCAGGCTTACATTCAATTGATTGGCGGCGAGTGACAAGTTCGCTGCTTCAAGCCCTTGGTATTTAAGTATTTGAGAATCAAACTCTAAAGTGCCCTGCAAAGCCGCAATCTGATCATAATTGGCCTCTATCATTACTGGAACGCGAATGATCTCGCCAGTAAAAGTTTGTTGTTTAGGCGTAGTCAAGGTCAATGCCTCACTGGTAGTTCTTAACTGAGGGTTGGCATCTCCCGATACGTCTCCCATTTTTACTGCAATAAAATCCTGATTAACAAGGTCATTATTTACATAAGGGAAGGTAAATTCAGGTACTCCTTCATTTAGTGGGTTGTTAGGGTTGTGAAAAACGTAACTGCTAGGGATGAACCGCCAGTTTTTTTCAAATTCGGTATCCATTCCTAAAATAACTCTTCTGATTTTGGCCAAGTCAATTAAATTGATAGTACCCGAAAAGTCTACATCGGCCGCAAGCATTTTATAGGGAGAATCTAGCTCCGCATAACCCAATATATGTCTTTGGATTAGGAGGAGGTCAGCTACATTTACCCCGTTGGTTACACTACTCTGGTTTTTACTAGGGATCAATGTATAGTCACCCATAGACAAGCCACCAATGCTATAATTACCCTCAGCATTGCTAGTGGCCGTCACACTGCTATTATCGGCATTGTTTACCAGCAGGAGAGACGCATCCTTTACTGGTTGATTATCAGGGGTTTTGATATTACCTGCAATGCTATATACCTTGTTTACAATGCTTACACAGCCAGGTGCCGAATGCGTATACACTACGTGCTTAGAACCATAAACCGCTGCCATATTGGTAAACTCTATCGAAAATTTATCTCCAACTGCCAGGGTAGAAGGTAAGCTAAGCTCAAGATTAAATAAAACTTCACCTGCTTCCAGGTTAATGGGGCTGGTAACGGTATTCCACCAAAGCACTTTTACTTGTCCTGGATTGATCTCGTTATAAGTAGAGGCATCAAAACCCACAAGTTTGCTGTTGATGTCGCTAATCTTAACGAAGCTGGCCATACTGGTGGAAAATTCTGCTTGCAGTTGGAATCCTGATAAACCTACCGCAGTTTGAGCCCGAACAGGTACTTTAATTGTGGTTCCAGCAGATGCCTGTAGTTTATTGGCTCTAATATTCAAATCGCTCCCTGAGCTTGGAGTGAGCTTTCGTACTTTAAAGCTTTCTTGAATGTAGATATTGCTATGTTGGTCAGTAAATACTTTTTTAGGCAATACATTGGCGTTTTGAGCACTGCCACCATCTCCATTTGAACCCAGGTTTCCAGTACCAGCTACCGTAGTGATTACTCCTGAACAAGCTTCTACTTTTCTTACACGAGCATTGGCAAAGTCAGCAATGTAGATATCTCCATACTGGTCTACACTTACGCCAAAAGGAGATTTTAGCTGAGCCTGAGTAGCGTCTCCACCGTCACCAGCATAGCCATTTACTCCTGTACCTGCTACCAAACTTATTTTGCCAGTAAAAGCATCCACACTTCTTACGCGATTGTCGCCGCTGGTAAAGTAAACATTACCAAAAGCATCTACTGCTATATCGGTTACCTTATGGATTTGGGCTTGCGTAGCATCTCCATTATCGCCCGAATAGCCCATCGTGCCATTTCCGGCAATAGTGGTAATGATTCCAGTGTTAGCATCAATTTTACGAATTCTGTAATTGCTAAAATCAGCAATATACATATGGCCAGCTGCATCTACCGCAATACGGGTAGGCGCTGAAAACTGAGCCAAGGCCGCATTGCCGCCATCGCCTGAAAAACCAGCTACTCCAGTGCCCGCAATGGTCGTAATTGTATTGGTAGAAGCGTCAATTTTACGTACCCGATGAGCGTTACGGTCTAACAAATAAATGTTACCCGCTGCATCTAGCGCGATATCTACGGGCTCTACCTGGGCTTGTAGTGCGTTTCCGCCATCGCCTGTAGAGCCAGCCACTCCTGTACCTGCGATAGTTGTGATGATCCCAGTGGTGGCATCTACTTTACGTATTCGGTTATTGAGCAAGTCGGCTACATAAATATTACCCGCGGCGTCTACCTCTATTCCCGAAAGGCCATTGAAATGAGCACTGGTAGCAGGACCTCCATCGCCTGCAAACCCTTGAGTGCCATCACCTGCTACAGTGTTGATGGTGTAAGAAACTTGAGCAAATGCATAGTTGATGAAGAAGATTTGTAGTAATAATAATTTACAGCAGAACGTGATGATTTTGTTCATAAATCGAAATGTTTAGAATTAATAGACATTAGTTATTATTATCATAGCCCTGAAATCACAGAGGGGATGATTTTATCATATTACCTGATATTTTTAATGTGTGGAGATACATATGGTATGTTCCCTCAATTAAGGCAATGCAAATCAAGCAAACTCTTTCTAAGATGACTTGGACAAATGTTTCAAAGACCTGGAGTTATAAATCAATTTGCTGAAAGGCATTTTTAGAAAAAGATTAAGGTTGTAATTGCTTGATTTACAGTGGTCTATATTTGGGGATAGCAAAAAATAAAGAGGACTTGGACAAATAATTCAAAAGGTTGGACTTATTGATCAATTTACTAAACTTTTAGTTGATAGGTGTTAAATAGCGTAAGTTTTAAGTTTTAAGATTCTGATAATCAGAAGTTTATGTTTTTAGGAAGATAGCAAAGTCTTAACGCTTTCAAGATGATTTGGACAAATGTTTCAAAAGGTTGCGTGTATTGTTCAAGCCAAGAGGAGGTAGTTTGAGTTGTTTGGGATGAGTCAGAAAATGGCTCAGATAGCATAGCCAGGTAAATATTCGAGGTGCAACCGCTAAAAAAGGAATCAAAAACTCATTTTCTTCAAATAATTTGTATTTTCACCTCCTATTAAATGATCTCACAGAGAGTTTAAGACTTAAACTTTTTGAGTATCAATTAGTTAAAAATTAGTCACTTAAGATACGCATATATATTCAATGGATAAATCTGGTACAAACACGCAAGACGACGTTCTACAAACAAAGTTCAACGAACTGGCCCGCAAAAATGCTGAAGCCCTATTGGGTGGTGGTGAAAAACGCATTGAGTCTCAACACAAAAAGGGAAAACTAACGGCTCGAGAACGCATTGAGTTGTTGATGGATGAAGGTTCTTTTGAAGAAATAGGCAAATTTGTGATGCACCGCTGCAAAGACTTTGGCTTGGGCAATGAGTATTACCTGGGCGATGGGGTAGTAACGGGGTATGGTACTGTCAACGGGCGTTTGGTGTATGTATTTTCACAAGATTTTACCGTATTTGGCGGGTCGCTTTCCGAAACGTATGCTGAGAAAATTTGCAAAGTAATGGACTTGGCCATGAAAAACGGTGCTCCGGTGATTGGGTTGAACGATTCAGGAGGCGCTCGTATTCAAGAAGGGGTAATTTCGCTGGCTGGTTATGCCGATATTTTTTATCGCAATACATTGGCCTCAGGAGTCATTCCGCAAATTTCGGCTATTA
>DMXI01000542.1 GCA_003483885.1 Microscillaceae bacterium | reverse complement strand
CATCCAAAAATAGCACATCAATCGTGTCATCCTTTTTGAGGATGTTGATGGCATCAATGGCGTTATCACACAAGTGTTTGAGATTTAATGATTCTGTTTTTTCTACAAAGTGTTCTACCACTTTGCGAGAAATGTCCTCATCATCTACAATCATACAATTCATAAGCGTATTGAATTTGATTAGGTCAAATAATAATTTGATAGCCTAGATGTACAATAGCAAGGTAAAAAATAAAAGATATAAATACTTTAATTCTGAGGATTATATTGGGCAAAGAGCTTTTGCACATATTTGCCAATAATATCAAACTCCAGGTTTACCTGATGTCCGGGTTCTAGGGTTTTAAAATTTGTATGTTCGTAAGTGTAAGGGATAATTGCTACTGAGAAAGATGTCTTTTGAGAATTAAACAGTGTTAGACTAACTCCATTGACACAAATAGAACCTTTCTCTACTGTTACATGATCTTGGTTGGGGGTGTATTCAAACGAAAAAAGCCAACTACCATCTTGTGACTCTTTGGCAGAACAGATGGCCACTTGATCTACATGGCCCTGCACAATGTGTCCATCCAAACGGGCATTCATTACCATGCTGCGCTCCAGGTTTACCAGAGTACCTACCTTCCACTCATTCAAATTGGTCTTTTGGAGGGTTTCGTCAATGGCCGTTACCTTGTATAAATCTCCTTCTATATCGGTAACTGTGAGGCAAACCCCATTGTGAGAAACACTTTGATCTATCTTCAATTCTTGAGTAAAGGGGCTTTGCATAGTGAAGGTGCGATTGGTACCTTCGTTGGTAATGGCTTTTACTTCCCCAATATTCTCTATAATTCCAGTAAACATATGTGTTTAGATTAAAAGTATGTAATCAAGCAGGTTTTTTTGTTTGATAATAATGTATTGCCATCTCGGTAAAGCTATGGTCTCTTGTTTAGTGTTTAGCAATACAACACCAACAGGTGATCGTTTAAATATCCAGACTAACTTTTTCCTTAGCAATTTAACTACCAAATAAAATCAATAACTCAACATTATTGTTTGTCCACCCACTTTTTTCCCCATTCGTTTTGTTCTTCTGTTGACCATAACTCAGGATAAAAAATCACCTTCTGAAAGCGAGGTGGTAGGTATTTTTGCCAATTAGTGCCTCCGGTAGCCTCAATTACTCCTTCCGAATCTTTCAGGTAACGCACCGCAGATTTGTAATGAGCCAAACGCCAGTCTACATTGATCAAAGTATCAAATTTACGCATAGCGTCCGCCATTTGCTGTTTCAATTCTTCAGTAATGTCCGCATGTTGGAGCAACTGTGAATACAATTGCCAAATATTTTTGGTGCGTACGTTTTCTCCTAACTCTATAAAATCAGCTCTGTATTTGTGCTGAAAATGTTTAGAAGTAATGGTTTCTTCGCCTGTGTTTTGGTCGGTGGCACCTGCTTTCCAATAAATATGAGTAAACATGGCCTCGATACTATCTTGGGCAGTGTACTGTGCGCGTTGGTTGCGATTGACCAAATTGATAAAGTCGGTAGACCAAATTTCTATTTTGCGAATTTGGGCCGACTGAAACCCACTGGCAGGTAACAAGGCCATACGAAATTGACGAAACTGTTCTACATCCATGCCTTCAATCATAGTATCATAACTAAAGGTTAAGATGCGGAAAAACAGATTGATACGTTGCAGTCTTTGGACAAAAAAGGTGGGAGTGAGCGCAGAATGACGGGCAATTTGCTTGATTTCATGAAGTATAAGCTTAAAATATAGCTCCGTCACTTGATGGTACACAATAAAAATGGTCTCATCAGGGAAATCAGTTCTGGGGTTTTGCAAGCTTAGCAATGTATCTAAGTGAACGTAGTTCCAATACTTTAGGTAATTGGCGTGTAGCAATCCTTCCAGATTATCGGTAAGACTTTGACCAGTGAGACTATATTTGTTTTTTAAATCATTGAGCAAATGATCTACCAAATCCGGATCAACATCTTCTTGTTTATCAGAATAATTCATACGTGTTATTTTATCTATCCTTCAAATACCCAATTGGTTTAGAGCGGGCAATTCTTTTGTATTTCTTCAAAATTATATTTTTTGCATCAATTCTTAAACTTTTTGGGTGAAACCTCTCCCAGAAGGAGGCTAACAAAAACCTCATAAAAAAACAAAGAGCCTTGAAAATTATTGGTATTTTGGTTAACCTTTGTTCTTGTTTGGCACTTAATATAAAACCATGAACCATTCCAAAGCAGCAATAAAGAAAGAGCGCATTATTTATTTAGCCGTAATTGTGGGTTTACTGGCAGCTTTGGCCTATTTGTACATCAATCAAAAAGACAATGAAGTACAAACCCAATTACTGAATCACCAAAGTGACTTACTACAGGATGAACTGAAAAAACTGAATCACAAGATTAAGCAAAAAGAAATAGAAATTGCCAGTATTACCAATAACAAAGAGTTACAAATACAGCAAAAGCAAAAACAGCTCAAACGGGAAATAAAAAAATTAAAAGAGCAGAGGCAGGTCATTCAAAAACATTTACAAGAAATAGGAGTTCTCCAGCAAGACAAAGAGGTGGACGCTGAAAAGATCGTAGCCTTGAATAAACAAATTGTGGTTTTAAAAAATAATCTACAGGACTTTCAGTCAAATTTGCCCAAAATTATTCAAAATAAAGTGGACTCGGTGAAAACCGCGGATAGCACGATATTTACTTACCTACAAGTAAAAAACAATAGACTAGAGTTACAACTGTCTCAAAATCAGCAACAAAAAAGAATTCTAAACCAACGGATCAAGGAGTTGGAAGAAACTAGTAAGGGCTTATCAAGCCCTCTGTTGCGGATAGAAGTACTCACTAATGTATCCAAGCTCATCTACAGTCAATTAAATAAATACATCAATCTATCTTTTACGATTTTGCCCAATCCCCTCAAAGAAAGAAAAAACAAAACCATCCGAATTTATCACTTGGTGTATAAATACGAAAATGAAAATACGAAAATGAGCCGAAAACTAGTGACAAGTATTTCTTACCGAAAACAAGACCGCCTCGAGAGAGCCGTAAAGTATAACAATCGCAAAGCTTTTGAGAAGGGGACCCACGTTTTTGAAGCAGAGGTAGATGGTTTTGTGGTGGCGAGTAAAACAGTCAATGTAGAATAAATTGAGATTAATCGATGGCTTACTACAATACTGAAAAATACTTAGTAAATTTGCCTGTGAATAGGCTTTTTATGGGCTTATGGTCTGGATTTTAGAAGGCTGCATGTTTGAAAAGTATTGAAAAAAACTTATTTTTAAAAAGCATTTGAGTTTTTGGTTTACCAGCTAAAAATAAAACCATATATATTTTGATCACTTAAGTGACAATGAAAAAAAATACCCTGTAATTACGTGGAAAAAAAACTGAAATTGTATGTATTTGCAGCCAGTGCAGTTTTAATGCTTATGTTAATTTTCTTTGCAGTCAACCCTTTTGATCTACAAGTTTCGCGAGGTGGTAAGAAAAAGTTTAAGAAAGAAAACCTAAAAGTTGTACTGCAAAAATATTTGAACAAGGTGGCTGATAAAAGCTCATCTGTGAATGAAAAAGAACGATTTGCAAAAAAAATCGTGGCTCGTTGCGAAAGCGATGGTATATTGGTATACTATCGTTATCAAGGGACAGAGGTAGTAGATACCTTGTCATTGTCCAGCTATCTTACTCGCCTAAGGGTATTAGGTTATCGTCAACCCAAGCTTGTAAACATTACCAAAGAGGCTGAAAAAAGCAAGATAACAGAGTTAAGAATTGTAGAAGGTAGACAAGAATCAAAATCGGATATTTGATTATGAGCAAGGACTTGAATATGATGAAAAATGAGCGGATAGTATACCTGATGATTATTACATTGTTGGTATTAACCTTGGCGTATACTATTTTGACAAATGGGAACGAAGGGGAAAAAAAGCGTCTATTGACTGAAAATGAATTGGTTTTACGCAAAGAAATTGTTCAACTAGATAAGGTAATTAAAGATACCGAAAATCAGGTAAAAGAGCTGACTACTACCAATAATAAGAAAAAAAGGGAGCTAACCAGTGCCATTGAACAATTGAAAAGTTTGAAATCTCAGAAGGAAGACTTGCTGAAAAGCGTACAAGAACTCAAGAGAGATCGGAATATAAACCTGAGGCGGATTACCGACTTGAACGAGAAAATTGTCAAACTTCGTAAAAATGCTGAAGAAATTAAGAAGCAACAAGCCATTTTGCCTCGCAATCAGGTAGATAGTAGCATGTTATTGGTCATAGAGGATTTAAGAAACGACAATGCTAAGTTAGAATCTAAAAACACCTACTTGAGTAAGAAAGTAACTAATCTTGAAAATAAGATGAGTAACTCTTTGCCCGTTCATGTAGAAATGGAGGCACAGGTGCAAACCCGAAATAAAAGCAAAGAAATCAAGCAAATCAGTATTACCTTTTTGGTGCTACCCAACAATGCCCGCAAACAAACTGATAAGGATATTCAGATTTTTCACCTGAGATATAAATACAATAAAGATAAAAAAGATACCGAAATAGAGCGGGAATTGATCACTACCTTGGCTTATCGTAAAAAGAAAATACGAAAGGATTTTGTGTATAAACCCAAGAGACAGTTTGAAGCAGGTACCCACATTTTTGAAGCGATGGCCAATGGCGAAATTCTTGGTAGTAAAACGCTGAACATCACCCAGTAAAATAATTAGGCAATGAGAAAATATTTTGTGGTAGCCATTTTAGTGGCTGTAGTTACAACTGTAGGAACTAGTTTGGCAACTAATTTATCTACCAACAATACAAGTAGAAACATCTGGGACATACTGATGAAAGTAAAATGGGTGAAAACCTATGACAAGAAATACAAGACCTACAACTATGCTCCCAAGTTTCCCAAAGAAATTCAGGCACTTAACGGAAAAGTTATTACTATCAAAGGATATTTAATCCCAGTAGATTTGTATGGTGGGGGAGAGTTTGCCATTATTTCGGCCTTGCCCGTGGCCAATTGTTTTTTCTGCGGAGGAGCTGGCCCCGAAACAGTGATGGAGATTTATACCAAGCAAAAAATCAAGCCGGATGATACTGGAAAAATCAGTTTCCGAGGTCGTTTGGAACTCAACCCTGACGATGCCGACCATTTGATTTATATATTGCGAGATGCTAAGCCTTTGTAAGGGTTACTTTTTAAATATATAAGTATGATAAGTTAGAATTAATTGATCTAACTTTCGACTTTATATATATGATTAAACTTATCATAAAAGCATTGGTTTTGGGAGCATTAAACCTCCTTATTTTTGCGTGTAACAAACCATCATCAAGCGACTCAAAATCTACTGATAAATTTGCTGCTTCAAAAGTAGATTCCACCACACCTAAACCCACTTCTGATCTAAAGGTAGCCGATACAACAAATACTGAATCTAAACAGGGAGCTACTATTCTCGCTACAATTAAAACATTAGATACTGTAATTTATACCAGTGGCACCAAAGTAAGTTTTCAAGAGATTTCTAAAGATACATTTCACCAACACTTTAGATATAGCAATGAGGTAGAAAGGGAGTTTAAGACTATTTGTGACACTTCCCGTTTAAACAACCAATACCCTTATCATTACCTGGGTTTTGTGTCAGAGAAGCTACTACAAAGGCATTCCAATTTGATTAAAGTTTCTTACCAAGAAGAGAAAAATCGTTATGGGCAGCATGTACAAGTAGCCACCTATAAATTTGGACCTAAATTACAACAGACTTTAGGCGATAATCCAAAGGTTGGAGAGGTCAGTGCTTCTTATATATTTCGGGAAATTATTCAGTTTTCGGGCAAAAAGTTTTTTGTGTTTGCTGGTTTCTATTGGGAGGGTAAAAACTATCAAGTGTATTCAGAAAATGGTGGAAAAAGCGTCCTGATGAATGGTATACCTCAAGTTTCGCCAGATAACCATTATATTTTTACAACTCCTTTTGATGTAGGTACCTACTTTAACTTCAATGGTATTGAGCTATGGAAAACTGATGGTGACGCACTCAAAAAAGTAATCCGTGTAAGCCTTGATGCAGGCACACCCTGGAGGAGTTATTGGTTAAATGATGATACTATTTATTGTGAGATAAAAGAGCATAAGGAAAGTTTTGAAGCTCCTCAAACGTATAAATATTGTAAAATCATCTTCCATAAAAAATAAATGCAAAGCCTTCTCAGACTTTGCATTTAATGATTATTTCATAAGTGTATGGTAAATATTGATCATTTACCATTATGTAAGAGTATGTTTAAATTTTGTCTTCGAGGATAAAATGATGAGTGATTAGCGATAATGAAGCTCTTTTTAGAGTGAATAGCCAAAGCTATTGATGAAAAAAATGCTAAAATTAGCGTTGATCAATCGCTTTTTTAGTCCAGATTATAATTTTTAAACATAGAAGTCATCTCG
>DMXI01000541.1 GCA_003483885.1 Microscillaceae bacterium | reverse complement strand
TCCACCAAGTAGATTATTAGCCTCTGAGGGTACTTTTCGCTACAGTTATAAGTGTGATAGAATTATTTGTTTTGGAGTAAATAACCTTGCAAAAGTCAATTTTAAGAAGTTTTTTAGATTATTATTGACTTGGTTGCCTGTAGAAGCCATTATCCAACATAGTCAGGATTGCGGCATGCTAAAGAAAAGATCCTTCTTGAAATAGTTGGAATAGGAGCCATTATCCAACATAGTCAGGATTGCGACGGTAAATTGTTCGTGAAGAACATCCAATTAACCATTAGGTCTGAGCAGTATCCATTTTTAATGAGGACTATCCAAAAACAAAGCGATTCATCCATAACTATTGGATAGGTCGCCTTTTATATTTATTGATGATTGTTGAAATATGGAGGCTGTTTTTGGCGTGTTTTATTAGAGTTCGATACTATCTATCTCGAAAAGAAAACCTCGTAAATATTTTACTTACAGGGTTTTATAACTTTCTTATAGAGAATGACAGGTTCAAGCCAGCAGCCTTTTGATTGTAGTAATATTAGCCTATTAAATTGAAGCCATTTAATCAAAAGTTAAAAATGGAAAAGGAAGATTTGCAAAAATTTATTAATGAGAAGGAAAGAGAAAAAGAGGATTATGAGGACAGAATAGACTTTTTTCAAGATTTATTGAAAAGAGGTGAACTAGCAGGGAAAAATCGGGTAGATGCAGAAATGAATATAGTAGAATGGAAAGAATATATCAGGGATATTAATAATGAATTAGTATTTTTATATTATCTAATGAACTCTTAATAATGAAAACACTAGAAGAAATTTTTTATACAGAGTTGGGGAAAACCCGCAAAAGATTGTACCAACAGAGAGAAGCCAGTAAAAAAGACCCACGTTTGATAGCACTCAAAAATAAAGTAGCCGAAAGATTGGGGTTACCTCAAGATACTGATATAAAGGTATTGGTAGATACACTTGACAAAATGACCGAAGAAGAACGAAAAGAAAAGTTGGATGGACTAATAAAATAAAAAACCTCTGTAAATATTTCATTTACAGAGGTTTACGAATCACTTAGTGGAGAATGGCGGATTCGAACCGCCGGCCTTTTGACTGCCAGTCAAACGCTCTAGCCAACTGAGCTAATCCCCCAAGTGTGAAAGGATTGCAAATGTAAGGATCGACTAGTTAACTGGCAAGCTTTCGGTCAAAAATTTTAAAAATTAATCATTCGGTTCTATCAAATCCCGGATATGACTAGCTGGATTATGTGCAGGAAAGCCATAATTGCTCAACACAATCACGTACATGTCTTGTGCTGGAAAATACTCAAAACGAGAGCCTACACCCACTTTTCTGCCTGTATGGCCAATGTGCTCCACCTTACCAGTGCGTCGGGTTTCAAAACCATAGCAATAACTTTCAGAAATATCAATCTCCTTAAAGTCAAACGTCTTGACATGTTTTTTAAGCAAGGTGGCTTGCATAGCAGGGCCGAGTAATTGGCCAGTATTGATGGCTCTAAAATATTTGTATAAATCTCTTACCGAGCTGTATACCCCGCCCGCTGGAGAAGCGATTGCATCGTTGTAAGCCGTGTTTTCCTGTCTTTGATTGGGGTTAAACTTGCGGTTTTTGTCATAAAAAGTATAACCCATCGCGTGATTTTGGTCTTGAGCCAGTTTAGTATAATCAGCATAAGAGCGAGTCATTCCTACAGGTTTAAAAATGTTTTGCTCGAGGTATTGGGCATAAGACATCCCACTTACTCGCTCTATGATCACCCCCAAAAGACTGAAGTTTTCATTAGAGTAGTCGTGTTTGTTCAGCACCTTGAAGTTTTTGCGACGGTTTTCATTCATATGGTCCATGTATTTCAATTGGGCTTTGAGCAAATCTTCTACATTACGTGCTTTTTGTACAGCTTGGTTAAATGGGGCATAATCATCCAATTCTATGCCCGAAGTATGGGTAAGCAAATGATGAATGGTAACCTGTTGGGCAATGTCTTTGGGATATTCGGGAATGTATTTACTAATGAAGTCAGTAAACTTAAGCTTACCTTTTTCGGCCAATTGGGCAATGGCTACTGCGGTAAATGTTTTGGTGGTAGAAGCCAGACAAAAAGTTGTATTCAAGTTGTTTTTAAAACCTTTTTGCTTGTTTCGGTCGCCATAAGCGCCCTCAAACAAAATCTGATCTCCTTTGGCAACCAATACTGCTCCCGAAAAATGATCCTGCTGGCTTAGTTTCTGAAGGTAGGCAGCCAAATGGGGCTTCATTTTGTTGGGAGCCATTGCTTTGTAAGGAGGCAGCAATCCCTTGGGGCGCATTCCTCGCATCATTCCAGTTCCCCTGATTTTGTCACCGGTTTTATTGGTAACCAGCATAACTTCTATCCAGTTTTTGGTGTCTTGTCCCAAAAGCCAAAGCCCCAGGCGATCTTTTCTTTGAGCAGTTACCGCATATGGTTGTAACTTACCATATTGGGTAAAAAGCTGTTGCATTCTACGAGCCATCCTTGAGGGGCGAGTATGGTACTTTTGGGCGTATGCTTCAATGTTTTTAACATCATTACTATTATAGGCTACTAAAAAATCTTTAAAAATAACTGATACGTTGTGATCTGGCCATTCAAATGAAGGTGTTTTTGCATCTTGAGCAAATAGGCTGAAAGAAATCAAAAAACAACTTAGAAATTGTATATAAGTATTTTTCATAGATTATATGGATTAAGAGTTTTTATATCTCAACCCAAAGACTAGCGAGCATCCGAAACATTACACCAAATAATAAAAATATTATTACAGCTCAGAAAACACACTCATCTTGTGCCTTCAAGCTGACTGTTTAATGTTTATTTCACCTCATATACCACCTTGCCTTGCAGCACCGTCATCATTATGCGCGTAGTTTTTATCTCGTTGGCCGATATTTTAGTCAGGTCTTTTTCCAGTACCACAAAATCTGCTGATTTGCCCACAGTAATCGATCCGGTAAGAGAATCTAATCCCAAGGCCTTGGCGGCATTGATGGTATAAGCATCAATGGCTTCCTGGATGGTAAACGCCCCTTCTTGTACACTTACCGAAATACCATTGAGCGGAGAAAGTGGATATACTGTCCAATCGCTGCTCAACGTTACATTAGCTCCTGTAGCTTTTAACGATTTTACTGGACTATACAGCAATTCGCTGGCTCGACTAGCCCCAATAAAAGGGACAAAATCCTGACTTCTTTCTTGTTGGGTCAAAGGGGTGTTACCTACCTGAATGTCAGCATCTACGTTTAGTTGGGCAAAGCGAGATAAATCGGCCTTGTCTAACATGGCTACATGCGTAATGTGGTATTTCAGTTGAGAACCTTGGCTACGTACCACCTGTACAGCATCAAGTACTTCTCTTATTCCTTTATCTCCCAAAGCGTGTACATGCGCTCCATAGCCGATGCCATACAAATCAGTCAGCCAACTTACCATACGGTTTTGTGAAATATAATTGATACCATAAGGTGTGTCTTGAAAATAAGTTTGGGTATAAGGCTGAATCAAACGAGCGGTGCCGTTTTCAGGAACCCCATCAATGTACATTTTCACTTGATTGACAATCAATAGTTGTTGAATATCGTTTTGGAAAGCACCCTGCAAAAATGTAAGCTGTTCGGTTTTATCTATGGTAGGGTAAATCCAAGGGCGGATAGATACCCGAGCGGTGAGTAATCCATCTTTGGCCACCGTTTTCCAGGCATCTAGCATTCCCCTGCGCCAATACGTTCGGCCATCGCCAATGGTCGTTATACCGTTTTTCTTTAATTCTTGCAAACCAAATTTGATTCCTTCTACCAAAATGGAAAACTTATTGGCCAAACTATTGACGGCCATCTCCATAACCAAATCCCCGGCATTGTCAATCAGTACCCCGTTTAGTTCGCCATTTTCATCTTTCATAAATTTGCCTCCTTGTGGGTCGGGCATATCTTTATGGATGCCTGCTTTGTTCAAAGCCAAGGTATTTACAAACATAGCGTGGGAGGTTTGCTCCATAATGATGACTGGATGTTTAGGGAAGATTTTATCTAAACTCTGAATAGGCTTATTTAAGGTAGTTCCGTTGCCTAACACTTGATCCAGGTGCATTCCATAGCCAATTACCCACTTGCCTTCTTCAACATCTGCGGCACATTTTTTCAACGTCTCTTTTTGCTGATCAATATTGAGCGCATTACTTGGCAAGCAAGAAACCTCTCCGCCTTCGCCGGCGTGTACATGATTGTCTATAAATCCAGGCAACAACATCTTACCCTTTAAGTCAATGGTTTGGGTATTGCTTCCTATTAATTTTTGTGCTTCAATATTACTTCCTATAAATTCAATTTTACCTTGGTTAACAACGATTGCTTCGGCTGTTGGATGACCATAAATACTACCATTGATAAATACCAGATTGGCTGTAGCATTTGTATTTTGTTGGGCGTTTACTTCCTGCTTTTTGCAACTACCCAAAATAAGAAAGGCTAGAAAAAGCCCTAAAAAGAAGTGATTTCTCATAATTTTAATACTTGTTATACTCATCCGATAAACGTAAACCAAGACACTGAAAGTGATTAATTCTTGATAATTCGATCACCTACGAAGAAAGCAATGTTTGGTTGCTATTCAAGGCAAATTGTCATGTAATATTGCAATACAATATAATTTATGCTTGATTAAATACTATTTTAATACTTGACTAAGAATAAAACCGAGATAGCATTTTAGCTTTATAAAAAAACGCTTTAATTTGTCGAGCTAAACAAAAATGGATTTTGAATATGGAAGCGCGAGATCATAAACCAAAAACGCCCATTCGCTGTCGTATTTTTGGGCATGAATGGAAAGGGGATAGTTTGAAAAGAGTCTGCTCACGTTGCGGGAAAGTGCAAATTTCTAAATACTCTACTGATAATTGGGTAGATGTAGTAGATACGTCTCAAAAAGTATAGAGCCTTTGAAGTAGAAAAGGCTCTTTTTAAGAACATTTAACGCCAATCACTAATATATCGTCTAGTTGTTCTTCATCCAGCATCCAATCTTCCAGGGCTTTTTCCAGCAGTTGCTTTTGAATGTCCATAGGTTGAGTGTAGATTGAAAGCAGCAATTCACGAAATTGTTTGGTCATAAATCGTTTATTGTTTGGGCCACCAAACTGATCCTGAAAACCATCAGAAAAAAGATAAAAGGTAGTAGGCTGTGATACGTCAATGATATGTTTGGTATAAGTATCCTGACGTTTGATCCTCATTCCTCCTATAGGTGTTTTATCTCCTTTAATCTGATGCATTTTACCTTCTTGTATGTAATAAATAGGGTTTTTGGCTCCAGCAAACGCTATTATAGGGGCTTGTTTGTCAATGCTTACCAGGGTCATGTCCATTCCATCTCTATTTTGAGTTTCGTCTTGCTGGAGCGCTTTTCTTACACTTTCGTTCAACTTCTCGAGAATTTTATCTACTTCTGTAATCGCAAAATCATTGACTATTTTGTGCAACAGTTCATTACCAATCATACTCATAAATGCTCCGGGCACTCCATGACCAGTACAATCTACCGCTGAAATAAAAATCTTATCTTCTATTTCTTTAAACCAATAAAAATCGCCACTTACGATATCTCTGGGGCGAAATAGTATAAACGAATTAGGAAGAGCAGCCTGAATATCTTTGATAGGAGGCAGGATAGCTTGTTGGATGCGTTGGGCGTAATTGATACTTGCAGTGATGTTATTGTTTTTTTCCTCTATGTTTTCTTTTTGTTGCAAAATTTGTGCTTGCTGGCTCTCGAGTGCAATGTTTTGCTTACTCAACTTTTCATTGGATTCACTGAGGGCGTAGCGCAGAAAGAATTCTTTTTTAAAAGTAGTAAAACGATACCAGGCCAGCCCAATACTAGCCAAGGCTACTGTAAATAAGAGCAAGGCTCCTTTTTCTACCACAGTAAAAAAATCTATTTGTTGTATAACAATGAAAAATGCGCTGTACAATGCTCCAGATATCAGAACGATGGCCACAAAATGCCCCCAATGCATCAATACATACAAGGCAGCCACTATGAAGAGTGCAGAGTAATTTAGATTATAAATAAATAGATTTTTGGTGGGTACCGAAGCCGACGCATAGGATAAAAATACGGAGAGTGGAATAATACTGGCGTAAGCCACTATAATGCTAGGAATGCGAAGCTTGCGTTGTGCGAAGATCAACAACAAAAAATAAGCAATGACTACCATACGCAGCGTAAATAAGTGCTGCCAAATATCAGGAGCAAAAAAGTAATCAGGAAAAACTGGTAAAATAATAATGGCGATCCAAATCATTTGCTGGTGAGTTTTGGTAGCCCTATTTTCTCTTTCTAATTCAAATAACTGATCTTTATTTTTATAGTCTACTCCTGAGGAGTGTGATTCTTTGAAGAGAACTTGATCAGTCTTAGCCGAAGGCTGTAGTTCATTAATTAAAATGATAGAAACTGCATAAACAAAAAAGGCCAAAGCAAACAAAAACTTGATAGTAGACGCCCATTTTTTTGGGAATTGAGGCGTTACTTGTATCCCTTGAGTGTCCAGATAATAAGCAATAAAATAAACAATGAGGCAGGCAAATGTCCAAAAAATGCCATATCTCATTTGATGGTTGATCGTAAGATAATAAGCCGATATGGGCACAGTAGTAAACCAATATAGCCAAGAAGAGTGAATGCCACCACTGGTAAGTAGAATGATGGTAAATAGCGTAAAAGCAGTGAGTGAATAAAGGTTAGTGGCTAGATTGATAAAGTGAGTACGACGAAAAACCAAACCTACCAAGATCAAGCTGACGATACTTCCCAGACAAGCATGGCCTGCAATCACATACTCTGTATAATAGAATATAGCAGCCGAAATTATTAAAAGAATAAGACTGATAAAAGTAACATTGGCTAGGGTGAAGGCTTTTTTCTGGATTTTTTCGTTATCAATTTCATTGAGTTTAACGAAATTGTAAAATAAAGAAGCGTTCATGGCTTTTACCTGAAGATAATGATTCAAGAATTTACCCAATCTTACCTGAATAAACCAAGCTTTGGCTTCAAGAATTAAATAAATTCATTCAAAATGATTTGGATTACACGTTTTAAAACAACAGGTATACGTTGGCTAGCGTAGGATTGGATTTAAATTAAGGGATAATTAGCAAAAAAGCCCAACTTCAGAAGTTGGGCTTGGTGATTTGTACTGTATCTAAGAACTGGCCTTCAACTCTATATGAATGGGCAGTTCATCAAAATAATCCTTGATATCTTCGCCATAATCTACCACATCATCATCGTCAGGGTTGGCTACCCAGGTAACCTTTACTGGAGTTTGGGTTTTCCGATGGTAATTTTCCAAAAGACTCAACAACTCATTAAATCTTTTGAACGAACTGGAATTAAGGTAATTCATTTCAATGCTTAATTCCAGAGGACGGGTGTTTTTTTTCAAGTAGTTTTCCAGCCATTTGATAATAGGCTCAAAAAACGTAAAGGTGTCTTCCCCAAACGAATCGCCCACAATGGCAAAAACGTTGGTCGAGGTATTAAAATCCACTTTAGGAGAATAATCACCTGCCTCTATAAATAAATTTTCCATATGTTTTAATGTCAATAAACTTTGTGATTCAATTCTTTGCCTGATTGTAATAATTACTTATCTAAATTACTGCCTTTGATGTTCACTTTTGATAAGCAATTTATGACAAGTTGATTATTAAATAATAGAATCACAAAAAAAAAAAGTTACGAAAGTAATAAATAGATCACTTTTACATGAGCTGGTTTTGCAGCTTATAAACCCAAAAAACAGTTTCATCATTCAGGGTATACCTTTCATAAACTACGATGAAAAAAGCCAAATTATTATTTTTAGATTTATTATAAATCGTTTTGCATAACCAAAGAAAAATATGAGACTACTAATCTTTATTATTTTAATGCTGGGATTGATGAATTGTACTTATGCTCAAAATAAAAAATTTAAACCAACTAAAAACATGGTGGAGCTATCTGCCTTGGAAGGAGTGGCTAAGTTGAAAGTGGGGCAAAAAGCTTATTATCAGGCGACAATTCATGGCTCAGTAGGCTTTATGACTAGTGTATCTTCGGCCAGTTATAGAATATTTAAATTAATAGACACTCATTTTGCCTACAAAGATGCCCGCAAAGCAAGAATGTCAGGAGGAGACAAAGCTACCAAGACTTTTGTATTTGAGGCTTTAAAAACTGGAAATACGGTGTTAACTATTAAGGACATATTCAGGGGCAAAATCAAAGCTACCTACAAGATCAACGTAATCGTAGAATAGCGAAACGAATCAATCTTTCATCAAAAACAATCTAAAGATGCAACGAAAATTCACTCATATATTATTAACTCTTGGTATAGCTTTAGCCTGTATACAGGCCCCAATGGCCAAACCTGCCAAAACAATTCTTGATTACTATAAGGCACTTAAGGGTAAATTAGGGATTGACAAAAGCTATAAAATAGTGAAAAAAGACATAGCGAATGGTTTTTTGAGCGTAATGAGCAGCCCTGGCCTTGGTAGTGCACACATCGACATGGCCTTATGGCGTAGTCGTGCTGGCAAAGAAATAGTAGGTGTATTTAGTTATGGTTGTGGAGGTATGGGATGCTGGGGTAAGTTTAATGATTTTAAATTTTTTGATGCCAACCTTCGCGAAGTACGTACCGAAGTTTTGGATTGGGCCAAGCTCAAACAAATACATGACAAATCGGTACCAGAAGGATCAATCGAGGCTGGATTCCCAACGGTAACTATTACTATTCCTCAAAGAGGAACTACCATCAAAATAGTGGGTGGTTTAATGGGGGGAGACCCTAAACCAATAGCCAACTTGTATTATAACATGAATAATGGACGTTTTACGATAAAATAATGAAATACATATTATCTACTTTGTGGGTATTTGTAAGCCTTCTATCAATGAGTTTTACATATCAAAGCGATTCCCAATCCTCAAAAAACATATTAAACTATTACCAGGCTCTTAAGGGGAAATTAGGTATACACAGTAAATTCAAAATTGATACGCAAGATATTGTCAATGGTTATCTAAGTGCTTCGGCACCTGTTCCGGGGCTTCCTGCAAACAAAAGTGTAACAATGGCTTTATGGCGTAGTCGCAGTGGCAAAGATTTGGTAGGTGTGTTTTCTTTCTCGTGCAGTGGTATGGGATGCTGGGGTGAATTGAAGGGCTTCAAAATATTTAACGCAAACCTGGAAGAGGTGCAAAAACAGGAAATAGATTGGCAAGTATTGGAAACCAGGTTTAAAGCTCCCATAAAATCTAAAAACGCAGGCGATTTTCCCAAAGAACTTCTAAAGGTAAGAGTAGACATCCCTCAAAAGGGAACTACTATTAAAATACACAAGGGAGTAGTAGGCATGCAAAGTGAATTAATGGCTACTTTAGTGTATGATTATAACAAAGGGACCTTCAGTATTCAGTAAACCTAAAAACTTTTGACAGGAATCTTTACTCTTTTGTCAAAAATAACTAAATTTGCAAGCCTTTTAGAGAAGCATTTAATTTTATTAAAATATTTGTAGCGCAATGAGAAAAGATATTCATCCTGAATATAGAGAGGTGGTTTTTTTGGATACGTCTAATGAATTCAAATTCATTACTCGTTCTACCATAGAAACAAAAGAAACAATTGATATGGATGGGCAAACCTATCCATTGGTAAAGCTTGAGGTAACATCTGAATCTCACCCATTTTATACTGGTAAGAAGATGTTCTTGGATACTGCGGGTCGTGTTGAGAAGTTTAACCGTAGATTTAAAAAGAAAAGCTAAGCGATCAATATCCTTAGTACAACATTATCAAAGGGTCTCTTAAAATTATTTAAGAGACTTTTTTGGTATATACCCCTCCACATTTCCCGAATTTTATCATATTCGCATCTCTGATAAACGAATATGAATCATGCAATACCTTCTAGTTGACGATATACACATTGCCGAACAACTCAAACCTTTTACCCTGGTAAGACCCATTGCTTATATTCGAGTGGGTATACTCACTATGATTGAAAAATGGGAACGTTTATTGGGTCAAAAGCCCGATTACTTATTATCTGAGGTACATTTTCGAGCCAAGTACCCGCATATAAATCAGGCCGAATCTCTCAAAAGTTTTATACAAATAGATAGTAGCGTATGCCCTGATAAAGCATTGATAGAGGCAATTCAAGCCTTAAAGCCAGGTGAAATGCTGGGCGAAAGAGAAACACCACTGGCATTTTATGTTGACGAGTCGACCATACAAGAAGATGGCCTACCTCAACCCAAAAAAGTAATTCCTTACGAAGGAGAAATAACTCGAATTAGTCAGATATGGGATATTTTTAGACAAAATGGTGCTCAAATCAAGGCCGATTTTGACTTGATTACGGCAGGACGAACTTCCGCCCCCATCAATGATCCACATACGATCGTATACAATCCCGAAAACGTATTTCTGGAAGAAGGAGTATCGCTCAAAGCCTGTGTGCTCAATGCTGAAAAAGGGGTGATTTATTTGGGCAAAAATGCTCAGATAAGTGAAGGAAGCATTGTACAAGGAAATTTTGCACTAGGAGAACACGCTGTGGTCAATCCTGGAGGCAAGATGCGAGGCGATACTACCATTGGCCCTTATTGCAAAGTAGGAGGGGAGATTAGTAATTCAGTATTTTTTGGGTACAGCAACAAAGGCCACGATGGGTTTTTGGGCAACTCGGTAGTGGGCGAATGGTGCAACTTTGGGGCAGATACTAACTGCTCTAACCTGAAGAACAATTACGCCAATATTAAAGTATGGAGCTACCAGAAGAACGATTTTGTAGATTCGGGCCAACAATTTTGTGGAGTAATGATGGGTGACCACTCTAAAGCGGGTATCAACACCATGTTTAACACGGGCACTGTAGTAGGAGTGAATGCCAATATTTTTGGAGGTGATTTTCCTCCTAAATTTATTCCCTCGTTTGCCTGGGGTGGTACCAAAACCGGATTTGACACTTATGATTTGCCTAAGGCTTTTGAGGCAGCCGATAGAATGATGCAACGAAGGGGCAAAGCTTGTGATGAAGTTGAGCAAGCCATTCTAACCCAGGTTTTTGAAAATCGTCAAACAATTTCCTGATTTCAAACTTTCTTAATTATGTTATTGATTTATTACCTGATATTTATAAACATTTTGGCGGCTTTTGTCTTTCGCCAGGATAAAGGCTTGGCCAAGAGAAAGCAAAAAAGAGTCAGCGAAAAACGCCTGCATACTTTTGAATTGGCCGGAGGAGTATTTTCTATTGTAATATTGATGTTTACCATACGACATAAAAACCGAAAGTTCTCTTACTTTGTATGGACTTTCTTGATTTTGGCAGGGTGGCTGGCCTTATTGTACTTTTGGAAGTTTCATCTAAAGATGCTATAAACAAGTAAGCGTTTTATGATTATGTCTACAATAATCATAAAACGCTTATTTCTCAATGTTGCTAGACTAGTTAAGTTCTATCAGTTTGAACCCTTGTCCATGTACATTTACGATTTGAATATTTTCGTCTGATTTGAGGTATTTGCGAAGCTTGGTTATGTACACATCCATACTTCTGGCATTGAAATAATTGTCATCAAGCCAGATTTTTTTGAGGGCTTTGGAGCGTTCCAAGGTTTGGTTTTTATGTTCGCATAACATCTTCAAGAGATCGGCCTCTTTAGAAGTCAGTTTCTTACTTTCGCCGTTACGCTGAAGTTTTTGGGTGTCGTAGTCAAAACTGAACGAACCTACTTCAAAATAGTGTTGTTCGGAGATTGTTTCATTTTGGCCAACTCTACGCATAATAGCTTCAATTCTGAGGAGCAATTCTTCCATACTAAATGGTTTATGGATGTAATCGTCAGCGCCTACTTTAAAGCCTTTGATGGCGTCTTCTTTCATTGACTTGGCAGTGAGAAAAATAATAGGAATTGCCTTATCCTGCTCTCTTATTTTTTCGGCTAGAGAAAACCCATCCATTTTGGGAAGCATGACATCTAAAATGCACAGTTGAAAGTGATGTGTTTGGTAGGTATCTAAACCTGCTTCGCCATCCCGTTTTAAGGTAGTCGGGTATCCTTTAATCTGTAGGTATTCCTGGAGTAGTTGACCCAGGTTGTTATCATCCTCAACTAATAAAATCTTGGTTTCGTCTTTCATGGTATTGTATTTAACTGGGATAATTGCCAATATTGCCTGGAAGTATTTTGATGGATAATTACAATACGTGAAACAGTTGGTGATTGGTTGATTTTTTAGAGGTAACTTTTTCGTTTTCAAAATTTTAACCGCTGTATACCCCTTCAAATGAATAGGACTAATCAGGCGCTTTGAGCGATATAAGGAAAAAACAGCGTGAAAGTACTTCCTTTGAATGGCTCACTTTTTACTTGTATCTCTCCTTGGTGAGCATCTACCATTGTTTTTACATAACTCAGCCCTAGTCCAAACCCTTTTACATTGTGTATGTTTCCGGTAGGTACCCGATAGAATTTATCAAATACTTTATTGATCATCTCTTTCGAGATACCTTGTCCCTTATCACTAATCATAACGCTAATACCCCGGTCATTACTCTGGGTTTGTACCATAATTTCGGGCGATTCAGGAGAGTATTTATTGGCATTATCCAATAAGTTAATAATCATATTGGTAAGGTGCATTTCGTCGGCCTGAATATGGGCCGAAGTTGCTTCAAGGTTGGTGTTCAGTATGCCGCCTCGCTTTTCTACTTGTATTTGAATATTTCGGATGGCTTTTTTAATACTTTGGTGCACATCTACATCAGTAATGTTCAGTTTGAAGTCTTCGCGATCCAGACGGGCAATTTGCAATACTTTTTCTACCTGCTGACCCAAACGATTGTTTTCTTCCTGAATCATTCCCATATAACGGTTCATTTGATTAGGCAAACGTTGTATGTCAGGGTCCTGCATTGCTTGGCAAGCCAAAGAAACGGTCGCAATAGGAGTTTTGAATTCGTGCGTCATATTATTGATGAAGTCTTTGGTCATATCCGACATCTTTTTCTGCTTAAGGATGGTATTTACCGCGAAGATGAAACAAAAAATGATGATACCGATAAACAAGAAAGCAGAAGCAAGTACTGTCCACATTTTTTTGAGCATAAAAGATTGCTCATTGGGAAAGTTAATCAGTAAGTGGTTGTTTTGAGGGCGAATATCATTGGGAAAAAGCATGGTGGCAAACTTTGCCTGCTCTATTGATCTCGACAGGGTCTCTCTTTCCTTGTCCAGTTTAGTTCTGAAGGCATAGTTCGCCTGATTATTTTTGAAAGCCACCACGTTAAATTCATAAGGGATATCTATACCTCGGGAGATCAATTCGATATTTAGCAAAGAATCTAACAAATCGCGTGTAATCCGTTCTTGCAAGGTTTTGGGGCGCTCTATAAGCTCATCAACCACCAAAGAAACCATTTGCGACTTGATATTGATCATGGTACCAGTATCTCTTGCTACATTTATCTTTTGATTGAGCACATACTTTTCAGGTCCACTGGAGTGTAGTTTTTTTTGCGTAGAGATATAGATGGTGGATTCACCTTTTGAATTCTTGCGAACATTTACACTCGAGATACTACGAGGGTCAATCTTTTTTACAGAATGTGCCAAATCAAGCAAGTAAGTTGTTTTGTCAGAAGCATTAGGGGCTGCACTGTTTTCCTGACAATATTCATCTGGCTGACAATGTAGGTGCTCCTTGCAGAGAATAGGATCATATAAGGTTTCTTTCTTGGGCTTTTCAGAAAATATATAACTCAGGTTTCTTCTTTTTTTGGAGGAAGTGCCAAAAAACTTATTTTTTAACACAAAAGCTGCTTCTCGCCTTTCCAGCTTTTTTACAATATTTTTCAAAGCTGCGTGAACATCCTGATTAAAGCGTTCTTTCTTTACCTTAAGAGATATATTCACCCAATAGATTTGCAAGCCAATCAAGCCAATGAGAGCCACACTCATTAAAAAGATGATATAATTTAGTTTCTTACGATTTTTCATAGATATCCATTCTAATGCTTCTTTACAAAATACGGTGAATTACCACTTTTTTTAATGTATTTAACACTTTTTAACTTGTAGTGATATAAAGAGTAAAACACAAAAAAGCCACACAATTTTTATGAATAAATTGTGTGGCCTTGGGTAGATTCTTTAATGAATCAACATTATTTTTTTTGTCTTTTTCTTTTGGGGACTATAAACCGTCCTCTGGTGATCAGTGTTTTGCGTCCACTGTCTTGTTTTTTCTTCAGTTCCCAGTAGTATAAGAAAGGCTTCAATTGAGTAGGAAGGGTAAACAAGCTATCCTTGGGGGCTATTTTATATACGCTGCGATTGGTTGCTTCTGTTTCTTTAGTAAATACCTCAAGGTAAAGGGAGTCTTGGATGGGGTTTTTCCAACGAAAAGATAAGACTTGGTCTAAAATTTCAGCATCAAGGCGGGGAGACAATACTTGCAAGCTTTCTGAACGATTGTTGCCATTGCGCTCAATGAGCCTATCAATGTAAGGCATGTGCATGGCTTGTAACTCTGCTTTAGAAAACACATCTTCAAAGGCGAGAAGCTTATCGGGTAAAGGTGATACTTCCTTTTTTTGCGGGTTTTCATTCTTAGCAAGGCCATCATCACTTTTAGTGTTGGGGTTGGTAGGTGGAAGTGGAAATTGATCATCATCCATTAGTTTATCCGAAACACCACTGGCAGTGTCTGGCTTGTTATCGCTCAAAGTGTTGATGGTATAAATTGCTCCCAAGAGAAGAACCACAGCAGCAGCTACTTTTAGTAGCTGGCCATTTCGTAAAGCTTTGATAGGAGTATTGGCTTGGTGAGCTTTGTCAAAGAAAGGGTGAGGGGTGAGCTCACTGATGTCATCATCTTTTACAAATTCATAATATTCGTAAATCCTTTTCAGGTCATTATCGGAGTTAGCCACATGTTCTACCAAATCATCTGGCAATTCATTTTCCTTATTGAGTCTTAAGGCATCTACATATAATAAAATTCCCGTATCGTTTAGCTCATGGTTTTCATCAAAAAAAACTGATTGTTTGAACATCATATTGTTTTCATTCATTTTGCCACATTATTTAAAATTTTGCTACCCTTATTAGTAAAAATATAAATTAACTTTCTGATTAATATTTTTTTATGTTGTATTAACAGTTTATTTAAAAAAAATATTGTTGCTGGATATAATGAAATTTATCCAAGCTGAATAAATCTCAATAGCTTTGATTTTATTGAAAGGTGGTTTATAACTGTTGTTAAAAAATTATCTCTTTGTGTTCATTTATATATACTTGTATTCGTCCAAATGGTGGACATTTTTTTATAATAATCTCACTAAATTTTTGAAAGATTCTGTATCATATTGATAATGAGTGTTTTGACTCATCGCTTCTTTCAAGGTCAATACCTTGGCATTGATCCATTTTCTGAGTGCATCGGGGGTATTTTGCTTGTTTTCTACCTTATTGACCAGGGGAATAATGAGCTGGTAAATTTCTTTGTCAGAATAGTTTGAGTAATCTTTGCTAAAAGTTTGATAATAAAACATCCACTCATCTGATGATAAATTTGTAGCATAATGCTGAAAATCTTCATCTTTTAATGGTATACGGCAATACAATTTGATGAGCAGTACAAACTTTGCCTTGTATTTGGCAAATATTCTGAGGTAATTCCTTAACTTATTTAATTCACTCTCGATAGTTTCCTGGGCAATAAAATTTGCTTCAGGATTAATATTACTATAGCCTTGTTCCAGCGTTGTTTCCTGTATATCGTCCAAGCTATTTTTAAATACAGGTTTGTTTTTTTGCTTACGAAGTAACTCTATGCATAAGTTAAAAACTACTTTGCTCATATACCCTCTAATGGTACTAAACTGAGGATTGTAGCTTTTTGCAATGTAGTCGAGTTTTTTCTCTAAAATAATTAAAGTAACCTCACTGATGATATCTTCGGTTGTCTGTCCGTAAATTCCCCCTTTGCTTACAAATTTATAAACAGTTTTTTCAATTACCTCCCCAATTGATTTATGAACGATAAACTCTTTTGGAGATTTGACAAGTAATTTGTGAAGCTTTTTATTATCCATGCAAGATATCTAGTGTTACTTACTCTCTGATGTGTTGTTTTTATTGCGAGAATGTTAAAACGCAATTTACAGAAAATCAGAAAATAAAGGTAAAATAACCCCTTGTTTAGCAAAATATTATTTGTAAAACAAAAAAACTGTTGCAGGTGTTTACTACAACAGTTTTGGGGCATCAAGCTAGATAATGTTATAAAGGTTTTTTAGAGCCACGGAGAACATTTGTTGACATTAGCTTTTTTCATTTCATAGCCAAAATTTAACATCTCAGGTTTGATTCCTCCGTTGGTGGTTTGCATATTCAAGTGTCCACCCGTTTTGCCAATAGAGTGCCACTTCCAACGAGTAGCAGTTGGGGCTCTTCGGAACTCGAGATGGATAATTTCAACCTTTCCATCTTTTTCAAAAGCGCCATATCCTTGAGCAGTATACCACTCTACCTGGTGGTTGTTTGGCCAAGGTTTCATGATTTTTCCTCCTGGCCCGTGAAATACCAGCTTCAATCTTTTACCGTATTTATTGAGGTGGTCTTTGTTTACAACCTTATGTGCTTGGTCTACACAGTTGCCAGAACCAGGCATAGTCACTGCCGCAATTTTAGTAGCCATCAATTGATTGTAGTATTCCTTGAGCTTTTTACGGTTTTCCATAGACAAATCCAAGGTGAAAGAACCTTTAGCCATTGGGTTATTTCTTCCCCAGGTAAACTCTATATTATATTTACCCGGTACCTGCTGCAACAAATACTTTGTAAAATTGAGGTGAGGGATGTAAGCAATATGACTTTTGTACTGAATCTTGGGATCTGGAAATAAATTAAATATATAAAAAGCCTGGTCTTTTAGTTTGCCTCGATCTATCGCACGGAAATACATCGTTTGGGTGTTTTTCGCGTGCTTATTGTACTTTTCACCTACTTTGGTCATATTAAATACCAGCGAAGGTACCCCGCCTCCTTGTTTGTTGGTAGCCGCAAAGAATCCAATAACATGGGCTGGCTTACCAGGAATAATCGTATTGATGATAGAAGATTCATCTACATCAAATTTAGGCTTACCCATTGAGTTCTTGCCCATATTTTTAGGCCCTTTACTAAAAATTACCACTTGTTTTAGGTGTGTCTTATGGAAATCACTGGTGATATATTCTCTGAAATTGGTCAATGATTTATCCAAAGACTTTTGAGCCTCTTGCTTGTACTCTTTTAATAACTCATTTTGTGGCTTAATGGTAAGCAAGGCATTAGCCAAGGCAATAGCATCTTGAGCATATTGTATTTTGTTAGGCCCTTTAGTGTTTTCAGATTGGTTGATCCAGTGCTGAACTGCACCTGGCATATACTTTTCTTCATTGGCCAATTGTTTTTCCCAAGCGGTAATCTTTACTGCGTAGTTGTTTGCCCAGTATAAGTCAGCACTTGGAGCCGAAGAAGCAGAATTTCCATAACCGTATTTTTCAAATAATTTTGGAAACTTTTTCCGATCTTCATCCATTCTTTTTCTTAAGGCAGGGTAGTTGAGTTTTTTGAGTGTGGGTAATTTTTCTGCCATAAATTTACTATTGGCATTGGTTGGATGGTACCAACTATTGGCCGATAATTCATATTTTGCTTTATAGAAAGCTTTATATTCTTTGGCAAGTTCAGCGGTCATGCCCTTGGGCATCTTTGCAGAACCTCTGTTACTTCTGGAACTGGTACGACTTGTACGAGTTGAAGTTCGGGTACTGGTTTTCTTCTTTTTTTTGCGTTTTAATTTGTTTTTAAGCCCTTTCTTCAATCCTCCAAACTGTGCCTGTGATGGAGTACTTATCAACAGCCCTGCTGAAAATATGAGGGTGAGTATTACAATGTATTTTGGGTGATGCATAATTCGATTAGGTAAATGTTTGTGAATCAAAAAAAATGAAAGCTTTCGTTTAATTCATAAATCGGAAAGGGGAAAGGTTAACATCACCTGCAAATAAATTTTGTGTACTATAAAGTACTTATGTAATATTGCATTGATTTTGAGAAAGGTATAATCTTATAACTGTTGTTATTTATTGTTAATTTATGATTGTTTGTACAATAAAAATGTAATATTCTAGTGTGAAATTGAATAACAACCAAATGAGAATACATATTATACCTGAAATTGCCTAAACGAGGGAAAAAAATAATAATTCGCTACAACCTAAAGCTAACCTATCTTT
>DMXI01000225.1 GCA_003483885.1 Microscillaceae bacterium | reverse complement strand
ACTGGAGCCTTACACATTGGCGGTGTTCGTACCGCGTTGTACAACTATTTGTTTGCCCGCGAAAAGGGCGGTAAGTTTATTCTCCGAATAGAAGATACCGATCAAAATCGGTACGTTGCTGGAGCCGAAGAATACATCATGGAAAGCCTTGAATGGTTAGGCATTGCTCCCGATGAATCGCCAGTGCACGGAGGAGAATATGGCCCTTACCGTCAATCGGAACGCAAAGCAATGTACCGCCAATACGCCGAACAATTGGTAGAATCAGGTCATGCCTACTATGCCTTCGATACTTCTGAAGAGTTGGAAGAAATGAGGGAAAGATTAAAGGAGGCCAAGTCTAAGAATTTGTCTTACAATGCCATTACCCGTAAGCAAATGAAAAATTCGTTTACGCTTTCGCCCGAAGAGGTAAAAGCGCATATGGATGCGGGTAAACCTTACGTGATTCGTATTAAGATTCCTCATCGCGAAGAGGTGCGCTACAGCGATATCATTCGAGGCAAACACATGGTGCATGGGTCTACCCTGGATGACAAAATCATCATGAAGGCTGATGGAATGCCTACTTATCACCTAGCCAACGTGGTAGATGATTATTTAATGAAAATCAGCCATGTGATCCGTGGGGAGGAGTGGTTGCCTTCTTTGCCTTTGCACGTATTGTTATATCAGTTTTTGGGTTGGGAAAACGAAATGCCCGAGTTTGCCCATTTGCCTTTATTGTTGAATCCTCCGGGCCACGAAGGAAAACTAAAGAAAAGGCAGGCTGATAAATTGGGAGTTCCCGTGTTTCCATTGCCTTGGCAAGACCCCGAAACTGGTGAGTCATTTTTGAACTTCAAAGAGCAAGGCTTCTTAGAAGATGCGTTGATCAACTTTTTGGCGTTGATGGGGTGGAACCCAGGCACCAATCAGGAAATATTTGGTTTGGCTCAACTAGAAAAAGATTTTGATTTGGCCAAAGTAAATAAAGCGGGTATCCAATATGACTACGATAAAGCGCGCTGGTTTAATGAGGAATACATCAAAAACAAGAGCGCAAGCGAGCTCATTCCGCTTTTGATGACAGTGCTCAAGGCCAACGGAGTAGATGTAAACGCTATAAATCAAGACCAAGCCGAGCAAATTGTCTTGCTGTTCCAAAATCGAGTGACTTTGATTCCTGATTTTTGGGATAAACCAGAAGCCAACGGCAAACGTTTGGCGCAAGCCGAAGTGTTGTTTAATATGCCTACTGAATATGACGAAAAAACCGTTCGTAAAAAATGGACAGGTGAAGCGGCTGATTTGGTAGAAGCCTATAAAATAGACTTGAGCCAATTAAACAACTGGGTGGCTGATGATATCAAAACCACCTTAGAAGCCTTACTGACCTCCAAAGGAGTAGGTTTGGGTAAAGTTATGCCTGCGGTTCGGGTAGCCATTACTGGTGCGGGCAAAGGACCCGATTTGATGGCCGTGATGGAAATCATTGGCAAAGAAGAAACCATCAAAAGGTTGGAAAAAGCCTTGATGAGTCTTGAACAAAAAGTAAGTTAATCATAAACAACAGGGTGGGTGTATTGAAAGCACCTACCCTGATTTTTTTAACCAACAATCATATGAGCAACGAAAAAAAACGCAAAAAAGCCAAAGTAAACCCCGAACTAGACGGGTTAAATGTAGAAATTGATACTTTTGGAGAGATCAAGTTCAACTATAACATTGATAAAATCAATGAGTTTTTAGACAAAACCGTAGATGATAAAAAACTACGAAACAATGCTACCAAAAACGATGACGCTGAAGACGCGACAGACGATAAAGCTTAACTATATTTAATGGCGATGTAGTATTTGTTACCCTAACCCTCTCAGTGTCTAAAACTTACTCCCTCTACAATGAAATCGCATTCGGTACAATACAAAATCATTGGGGATTTCACCCAAATCCTGGAGGTTAACCTAGAGCCTCAAAAAACCATTATTACTGATGCGGCTTTTTTGTTGTATATAGACGAAGAAGTGCATTTTGAGCAGCGAAATACCGATGGAGCAGACGAAGTAGAAGAAGAAATAGACGAGGAAGAAGAATTAGAAGAAATCGAGGAAGACGAAGGTCTAGAGCAGGAAGATTTAGAGGATGAATTTGGCCAAATGCCCCCTGGAATGGGCCTGGAGCCTGATATGGAAGGGCTAGACGATAGCATTATGGGTGATTTGGACGAAGAAGAGGAGTTAGATGAAGCGTTTGAATCGGAAGAAGAAATAGACCCAAGCAAAGGAAACTTGTTGGGCAAACTCTGGACCGCCACTCGTAAAAAAGTGCAATCTATTAAAGTAGGCAGAGGAGGCGACGATAAAGAAGACGAAGAGGAGTTGTTGCCCGAAGGCTTTGATCCTTCAAGTATTGGCGGTTCTGAAGAGGAATTTGAATCAGATGGCCCACCTGAGTTTGGCGAAGAACCTATACCCGAAATGGAAGAAGAAGAGGAAGAACCACCTCCTCAACACATTTTTACCCACCTGAGCAACGAAAGCGATTTCATTAGAACTGTGGCCCTGGCACCCACCCAACCTTGCCACGTATTGGACATTAATCTGGGCGAATTGGAAGATCAAGCCATCCATATTTGCAAAGGAAGTTTTATTGCCGCAGCCAAAGGCACCGAAGTCACTACTTTTGCGGAGACTGATATTTTGTTGCGCCCCCAAGACGAAGAGGGCTTGGTGATTGAGCGATTGGCGGGCGATGGTATGGCGTTTATCAAGGCCAAAGGCGACGTAATAGAACGCATTTTAGAAGACGATGCCATTCGGGTAAATTTGGCTTCGGTAGTGGCTTATGAACCTTCTATTGAATTGGATATGCAAAGTATCTTAAGCTTGGAAAGCCTCAATGCAGAAAATCCAGTGATTATGGCTTTGTTTAGCGGCTCGGGTATGTTGTGGTTGCAGTCTAACCAAATGCCTCCTCAAGTAATCCAAAATATTACTCAGGCTGCCGAAGCTACCAGCGAACCTACCCCCGCAGATTTGCCTCCTATGATGCCACCAATGGATTTGGACGATGATTCGGATGAATCTCCGGAGTTGGATTTGCCAGACCTGGATGGGGAGATCCCTTTGATGGACCTGGACTTGCCTGAAGACGAAGAGGAACTACCAGCGGATGACAAGTCATCTGAAGGCCCCAAAGGTGAACTTAAAGACGATGACGACGACGAAATGGATGATATTTTGCCGCCAGAGCTTCGAGAACTGACCAAAGGGGATGATGATTAGGACATAATAAATATTTATTTAATTTTGCACGGAATTTAGAAAGCCTCAAAATTTAAATTACTATATAAGATTATGATACAACGTATCCAAAGTGTGTTTTTAATAATTGTGGGAGTGTGTATGATCTGTACCTTCTTTTTTCCAGTACTAAAGAAAAGCAATAGCCAGGGTTCGGTAGAACTTACCTACATTGAGATGACATACACTGCCAAGGCAAATAACCAGAAAAAAACAACAAAGACTTTTTACATGGCCATTTTGGCAGCGGTGGCAGCTGTTATTTCCTTGTTTTCTGTTTCGAAGTTCAAAAATCGTTTGCTTCAGATGAAACTAGGTTTATTGAACTCAGTCGTCATGTGCGGTATTCTGGGCTTTACCATGTACTTCATTAGTCAAGGAGAAAAAATGATCGGGTCTAACTTAGGCTATCAAAACTTTACGGTTGGTTTTTACCTACCCATTGTTGGCTTGATTAGCAACATTTTAGCAAATCGCTTTATTCGCAAAGATGAGAAGCTAGTGCGTGAATCAGACCGAATGCGTTAAGCTGACGCTTGTCATAAACAAATTAGAGTATGTTTAAATTTTGTCTTCGGAGATAAAAATGATGGAAGATCAGTGATAATGAAGCACGTTTTTGAATGAATAGCCAAAGCTATTGATGAAAAAAATGCTGAACCGAGGCTACAGCTCCGCTGTGCAGAGCTCACCGAAGGTAAATTAACGCTGTTCTACCGCTTTTTTAGTCCAGATTATAATTTTTAAACATACTCTTAGAAGCGAGTAGTTCTTTCGGGAGTTACTCGCTTTTTTTGATGCGATTCGTAGAGTCAAGAAGTTATGCTCGCTATATTTCCCAAAGAACAAATCAGTCATAATTTGCTAAAACCATTAAAAGAGAATACCTTATTGATTGATCAATGATTAGGAAGGAAAAGTGGCAAGTAAAGTTTGAGTAAAAATGCCTGGAATGCTTTTCCAAGATAAGTTTTAAGCCTAACCTCCCACAAAGCAACAATTCAATAATGGACGAAACTACCCAAACACATCAAAAAAAATACGCAAAATATGTCCTGTATATTCTGACTGGGGTATACGTGTTTAACTTCATCGACCGACAAATTTTGGTGGTGATTCAGGAGCTAATCAAAAAAGATTTAAACCTAAGCGATGGACAGCTAGGGCTTCTGACAGGGTTTGCCTTTGCTATTTTTTATGTCACCTTGGGGCTGCCCATTGCCCGTTTGGCCGATAAAACCAATCGGAAAAATGTTATTTCAGCCTCCTTGGTTCTGTGGAGTGGAATGACGGCCATTTCTGGGCTAGTGGTCAACTATTGGCAACTATTACTTGCCCGCATTGGGGTAGGAATAGGTGAAGCTGGTGGAAGCCCCCCAGCACACTCCATCATCTCTGACTATTTCCCTCCCGAAAAACGAGCCACTGCCTTGTCCATTTATTCTTCGGGTATTTACATTGGAGTAATGGTGGGATTTCTGGGAGGAGGCATCATTGCCCAAAAGTTTGGTTGGCGGGTTACACTACTTGCTATGGGGATTCCAGGAATCTTATATGCTTTTTTGGTCTATTTCTTTGTCAAAGAACCTGTACGAGGAATGGGCGAAAAAATTAAAGTCACACCAAATAATCAGAGTTTTGGCGAAAACCTGAGGAAATTGCTCACCCCCACCTTTATTCTAGTAGCGCTAGGGTCGGGTGCCCATGCCTTTTTGACTTATAGTTTACTCAGTTGGGCGCCTCCTTTATTGGCCCGTATTCACGAGTGGAATACTTTACAAATTGGTCTTACTCTAGCCATTACCAACGGTATCGGAGGCATTGCAGGAAATATTGTGGGAGGGAGATTGACTGATAAATTGGGGCGTAAAAATAAATCCTGGTATGTACAAGTACCAATGATTGCCGGGGTGTTGACCTTGTTTCCAGTAGCAGCCATTATTTTTGGAGGAGGCACTTATTGGTTAGTGATCATGATTTTGCTGGCGGTTTTCCTTACTTCGGTATATTTAGGGCCAATTTTAGGCGTTTTACTGAGCTTGGTACGCCCCAATATGCGTTCGTTTACCTCGGCCATTTACTTTTTTATTCTCAATACCATCGGCTTGGGTTTAGGCCCTACCGTGGTGGGATTTATCAGTGATTATTTGGCTCCCTCGTATGGCAATGAATCTATCCGTTATGCTTTGACTATAGTCTTCCTAATGGAAGTGATTTCTATTTTCTTGTTTTATGCAGCAGCTAAGCGTTACCCAAAGGCTTTGGCGAAATTTGAGGCGAGTATAACACAAGAATAATGGGATAGGCATTTATTACTAGTTTGTATAGGGAATTACTCGCTTTTTGTGTGTCATAATTTTGACCTTAATAAAATTTAATTTAGATTAATATTATTTAAATCCACAAACTGGTATTATGACCTCCGAAAATCCTCCTACTCAAGGTTCAAATGAAAGTCGCCCTAAATTGTATTGGATATTAATAGGTTTAGGTGTTCTAATAACTGCATCAGTAGGGTTAGTCAAAATTCTTAAAACCCCAAGTACAACTCAAATCAAAAAAACTATAACAGGTAGAGTTCTTTTAGTAAAGGATAGCGAAGATACTGAAGGTATTCCCCTGATAAGAGGGGAAATAAAAGTGATAGGGCAGCAATACACTAATGCTAGAGGACCAATAAAGAATGGTTTATTTACCATAGCAGAAATTAAACATAATAAAAAAGAGAGTAAGATTATTCAATTCATAATCAAGAAAAATCCCTGTGAGAATTGTCCAATCCACACAGTACAATTGCCAATAGATTTTAATTTAGAAATGAGTACAATTGATCTTGGTGATATACCTGTTCCCAGGAGTAAATTTTATAAAAAAAAAGACACTATTTCTCAAATAAATAATAAGAAAAGAGATACCGTTCAAATTGTCCAGACGGTAATATCTCAGACTCAATCATCAAAAAGAGGTTCGAATCAAGATCAGATAAAACTCAAACAACCAAAGAAAGAAATAATTCTTGAACTGAATATTTATTCTTTGATACAAGCGTCTACTAACAATCAACAGATTAGCTTTTGGGTTAAAAATAAGAGTGTTTATAATGGCTGGAAGAAATATCCAGTTTTTGATAAGCCTGAATCTAATAACAAGCTTTTAAAGTTGTATCCCGGACTAAATGATATAAAAATGTTAAGGGGACAGGATACCTGCAAGAATTTTATGATTGACAGACAACCAAATGAAGTATATTTAATTACGGCATGCGAAAATTAGCTTTTGCTTGGATCCTTTTGTTGTATTCACTTAATTCTTTTAGTCAAACCCAGAAGGAAACAGTTTTAGTTGCGAGTGTAAAGACTTTTGAAAAAAGGATCACAGATCAAACTTGCTTAATCTTAACTCAATCTTTAAGAATCGCTGTAGAGCCTTATTTATCAAATATACCTAATGATAAAACTACCGAGATATTACAGCTTCTAAGAGATTATGAAAAAGATGATATTCATAAAGTATGGAGGTTCAAAAAGAAAAATGTTGAGCTGAGAAATTTTAAGGTTGATTATTTACTGTTACCATTATTGGCTTATAAGAATAAAGCTGTTTTAAAACAAAGACATGATTTATTATATATCCGTGTAGTAGCTTTAAATCAAAAGTCACTAACAAGTAATATTATAAAGGTCAAATTAGATAATGTTGTTAATCTTACAAATACGCAAGTAGAAACAATTTTTCGCAATCATATTAAGAATTATTTCAATCAATATGATAAAATGAATACTACTCAATTAGTAGTTCATAGACCAAATTTGGCAATTGACACGGATTGCAAAAAAATCTCGTATGATTTGAGAGTACTTTTAACAAATAGATTGTCTTTTGTCGATAACCAATCAATATTCACAGGATATAATTTAAAAGATACACGAACATTTTCTAAGATATTAGAATTGTACCTGATTGATTTGTTTTTTGATGCTGAGCTTGATATAAAAATTCTCAAAAGGCAAAAACGTAAAATCCAGCTTTTTCTTCAGGTGTATTATAGGAACAAAGTAGGCTATGTACAAAAAGAATACTATTATCTTAAATTTACCATAGCAAATAATAAAGATGATATGGAAGACATACTTAGAAAAAAAATTATGGCTAAACATAAGGAATTACTGATTGAAAAAAACTTAGTTGAATGGTTGAGAAATAAGACTCTTTACTAAAAGAAAATGAAATTGAGGCAAATGCTTGACTTTAAAGCCATATTTTTTCCTACTATACTTATTATAATTTGTATTCAATCTTATGTTTATGCAGAAAATAAACCATCTTGTCATGTTGTTGATGTTGTTGACGCAAGAACTAATGAGGTAACTCCACTTACAAAATACCTTACTATAAATTTACATATTTCGATACAAAGATATTTTAATATTGCAATGTCACAAGTCAGTGACAGTACTTTACTTGAAATTAACAAAAGAGATGATAAAGGGATTAATTACCTTATGGAAAAAAGCTTCTTTTTAAATTATCTTAATGATTTTAAAGTAGATTTTTTTGTGATACCTAGATTTAAGACAAAACGTAATGGTATGTCAAGGGATGCTATTTTGAGGGTTGTTTTGTTATATTTTGAAAATAAAAGAGTCAAGTATTCTATTTCTAATCTTGACCTAGGGGATGTTAGAAGTTTGACGAGTGAAAAGTTAAACAATTCGTTAAATGATCACTTTAAGGAAATAATTGATAAATTAAGAAATGCTAAACAAGCTAAATTTAGAATCGTTTCAGAAGTTAGTTTTTACTCTGGTAGGAGATATTTGGAAGATTCTATAAGGAACACAATTGTACCTATAGGCACTTCTGTTGATGTTTTTCGGCTACTTAATGGAGGATTTGTAGAACTTACAATAAACTATGAAAGGTTTACTACATTGGAAAATTTTTATTTTCTGTTGGGAATTAATAATGAATACCTACTTAGCAATAGACTAAGTTTGCGGAGTAGTTTTTTGTTTGGCCTGCGTTTTACTAACTTTTTTGATTCAACTACTGATATTAATAATTTTCTAGGCGAGGGAAAAGTTAGATTGTTTTACACGCTTGATAAAACTATATCTCTTTCATTAGGCTTGGGTCAGCATTTTTTTAGAACTGATAGAACAACATCCCTACCATTTTACTTATCTGCTGGACTTTCATTTTATATAGGTAAAAGGTGAACTTCCTACTTCAAAAAACTTCGTAACTCGGCAATTTCACCAAAAGAAAACTTGTTTTCGAGCCAATCTTGCTCAAGAAGCCATTTTACATAGGCCAAGTCATTTTTAAGCAACTCAAAAGGTTGGTTTTTGTATTTACCAAAAGTCATTTTTCGCTCATCGTTGAGAATAGCAATCTGAAACTTTTGTAAAAATTGGTCAATCGTTTTATACACATTACCATGTTCGTCACTCAGGACCTTTTCACCTCTTTTTTTGCGGTAAGTTTTGGTAGTATAGCCCAGGTACATCTTTACCTGATTGGCCTGCAAAAATAAATAAGTCTTTTTGGTAATGCATTTCAGAGGGTTAGGGCATAGGGTAACTCCTTTTAAATAAGGTAATTGTTCAAGATTTTCGATGAGTTTAATTTTGTTTTTGGCCAAATTGATAAACTCAATTCCTCGCAAAAACTCCATATTTTCAATCTTGGTAATGCAGTTGCCATTTAAATACAAATACCGCAACCTACCCAGGTAATGCAGGTTCTCAATATCTTTGATCTGGTTATTGCTCAAATCTAATATTTGCAAATTTCGTAATCTTTCCAACCCCTCAATTTTTGTGATTCGGTTATTAGCCAGTTTGAGCGTTTTTATTTGTTCAGATTCAATATTGGTACTCAGCCGAGTAATGCTGCGATCATCCAGCGATATTTCCTTCAATTCACTGATATCGGTATGCGGATAGTTTTTGCGAAATACTTCCAAAAACGATTTCTCGCTGAAATCTTCCTGGGGTAAGAGTTGTTGTAGCGCCAATTGAAACTTAGGATTCACCTTTTCGGCTAGCCAAGGTTGACTAAGTAGCCAGCGCACATAAGGAAGGTCTGCTTTCAGCTGTTGCACAGTTTGGCCTTTGTATTTTCCGAAAGGCATTGTAAGGTATTGGCTCATATAGTATTAGTATTCAGTCGTGAGGTGGTGTTAGCGAATATTTATCTTGTAGGAATGTAGTGCAAGTTACGTTTTTTTGCTCACTATTCCTTACAAAAAACCAAAATTGTTACAAATTGTTATAAGTTGTTCTAAATAGTATTTAAATATTTATATCTTGATTTCATTTGAGTACAAAAGACATCAATTCATTTGTTAAGGGGTTGTTAAATACCAAAGAATCAAAAAGCGACTTCCAGAAACTCCAGAAGCTTGTTTATTATAATTTTGTAATCTTTGCTAACTTGCTTAGCACGAATACAATTATAGTGACAATAAAACCAATTTTTAAAACTCAGAACTCATCTTAACTTTTGTAGCTCACTATTAAAAGACGAGAAGAGTTTCCAATCTAAAGTATACATAACCAATGAATAAAAGATTTTTACTCCTTACTCTAGGGTTACTTTGCGTATCACTCTGCTTTACAGCCGAGGTAAAAGCTCAGGTAACCTATCCCGTGAATGGGGTGACAGACAATCGGGAAGGATATTATGCCTTTACCAATGCAACGATCTATACCGATTATCAAACCAAAATAGAAGGAGCCACTTTAGTCATCCGCAATGGAAAAGTAGAGGCGGTAGGCAAAGGGCTCCAGGCTCCCAAAGGTGCTACAGTCATTGATCTTAAAGGGAATTTTATTTACCCTTCTATGATCGATCTCAATACCTCTTATGCCATGCCCCGAGACAAAAGAAGAGGGGGCTTTAGTATCTTAACTTATGCTTCTACCATTGATCAAATGGTATCACGCAAAAAAGGATCCTATAACTGGAACCAAGCCATCCAGCCTGAAATGAATGCAGGAAAGGTATTTACCGTTGACAATAAGTCTGCTGGGCAGTGGCGAAAAATGGGCTTTGGAGCAGTACTTACCCATAAAAAAGATGGCGTGATGCGTGGAACTGGGGCATTGGTAACTGTAGGCAATGACCGAGATAATAAAGTGATTTTGAAAGGACAGGCTTCTACCCATTATTCATTTAGCAAAGGAAGCTCTCGCCAGCCTTATCCCAGCTCTATGATGGGAACCATAGCTTTGCTTCGTCAAACTTTTATAGATGCTGACTGGTATGCCAAGGACGGTAAAAAACTAGAAAAAAACCTTTCTCTGGAAGCTTATAACAACACCAAGAGTCTTCCCTCGTTTTTTGAGGCGCGTAACTGGCAAGATGCTCTCATCATTAGTAAAGTAGGGAAAGAGTTTGGCAAAAACTTCATCATTCGTGGAAGCGGCGATGAATACCAACGCTTGGACGAAGTAAAAGGGACTGGAGCGACGTTTATTCTGCCAGTGAAATTTCCAAAATCTTACAAAGTAGAAGACCCACTTGATGCTGAAATGGTGTCATTGG
>DMXI01000229.1 GCA_003483885.1 Microscillaceae bacterium | reverse complement strand
ACTAAAAAACTCCCAACTATCAATCTTTTGAGCGATTTTTGCGTAGAATCTTACACGCCAACATTCAACTGCTGCTGACTGTTACTCACTTAACTAATTGAAAATGCATCTGAGACAATCTTTACTTCACAGGTATTGGTATATCTGTACTTATCTTGCTGTAGGCTTTTTCGTGTGCACAATCGCAGGTTCTATCACCCTAGTCCACAGTCAGGACAACACTTCGTGGGCCCAAACCTTCCGTAAAACAACGCGTCTTTATCAAAAAGGGCGTTACAAAGTTGCGCTTAAAAGACATAAAAAGTTAGGTAAATCCTTACAAAGCAAAAACAACGCACCTCTGTTGCTTGCCTGGAACGCCATTCAAGAAGCCCAAAGCCTGGAGGCGCTGGGGCGTTATAAGCAAATGGATACTCGTCTGAATGAGGGGCTGGAAGCTTTAGCAAAGACCAAATCGCAAAATCTGAATGGTTTTCTCACTGGGACGACTCAAGCTGCTGAAGTATATCTCGAGTATGGCTACTATTCCAAGGCTCGCCAAGTATTGGAAAAGGCCAAAAAAGATTGGCAAAACCAACCTGCTGGCGACTCTACCAACACCAAAGATTCATTGTACTTGGCTGAAATAGATCAGCGCTTAGCACTTACTTACATTCACGTGGGCAAACTCAAAGATGCAGAAGCATTGCTCAAATGGTTAGTACCCTATTGGAAAAACAAGGTTCTAAAGAATTTATCCTCCAATAATGCCACGCGCAAATACCAAAAGCAACAATATGTACGCTTGCTTATTACCCAGAGTTTATTGTTGACCGACCGAGGCGAGTATGACAAAGCCCGGGAGTTTTTGTTAAAAAACCGCCGAGAAGCCCGAAAACTTGTCAAAAAGAAAAGCTATACTTATGGATTGTACCTCAAGCATATTGCCGATAATTTTTATAACGATGAGCGTTTTTTTTGGTCGATGTTTTGGTATCGCAAGGTGCTCCGTATTTCCAGTCCAAATCTTTTTTGGAAAAGGGGCTATTTAAAGTCCAGCAAGATGTATTTACAGGCTTACGACCAAACTATTAAACTTTATTTTGAAAACCGCCGCCCGGTAAAAGCCAGCAAACAACAAGAATACCGAGATCGTATTATGTATGCCTATTACCGGGGTACAAACATTCCCAGTTTGCGAGGACAGTTTCTGGATGCCGAACGAGCCAAATACTATAATATGGGAAGTCGTCGTACCAAACGACGTTTTGATGAGTTGGTAAAAACTGATAGTACTTTGCTTCCAGTGTATCATCCTTTGCGGGTGCGTTTGGTAGAAGACTTGTATGATTTGCATATGTACAAAGAATCGGACTTGGATCAGGCCGAAAAAGACATTAATCATTTATTGACCATTCAGAAAGAACTTTTGGGGGAAGATGCGCCTAAATATGAGTTGTATAAGCTTAAGTGGGCTAATTATTACTTGCTTCATGCTGATGACTTGACCAAAGCTGAGCAAGTATTTACCGAAAAGAAATACCAAAAATACCTGGATGAACTTACTACACAACACAAAGCTTATGTGCCCATCAAAAATCATATTGCTGCTTACCTGGATGTAAAAGAAGATTACAAAGGCGCGTTGAAAATATTGGAAGAAAACCTGGAAATTCAGAAGAAACGTTTTGGAGAAGACGACCGCGAAACGGGCAAACAAATGGCCAAATTGGCCGAAATGCAGATCAAAGTAGGGCAATACAAAGAAGCTGAAAAAAACATTGAAGAGTCGCGCAGCATTATTCGGGCTAAGATCAAACGACGCTCGTTTGAATATGCCGATGCATTGAGTACTGCAGCTCGTCTATATGGAATTATTGGCGATTATTATACCGCTGAGCGCCTGTTGCGCCAAACCCGCCGAATTTATTGGTGGATGCGTGCCCATGATATTTCTCAACAATCTAAATCGGTAGAAAACCTGGCCTTTTTGTACATCCGCATTGGTGAATATGCCGATACGGAGCAATTATTAAAAAAATCGATTGCCCAAAAAGAAGCCAAGTACGGCAAGGATAGTCGCAAATTGATTAATCTGCTCAATCAATTGAGCCAATTGTATGTGATTACCGGAAAATACGCTGAAGCCGAAAAACTGGCGGTAAAAGCTTCTGAAATATCTAAAAAAGTATATGGTGCCAACACCATTCGCTACGCTGAAAGTATCGGATTGCTGGCAGAGCTTTATTTGGCTATTGGTGATTATCAAAAAGCCGAAGAAAATGTGCAGGAGGTGATTAAAATTCGCAAAGCCAAACTGGGAGAAAACCACATTACGATGGCAGCCGCTTATACCAACCTGGCTTTGGTAAAATTTAACCGAGGGGCCAAAGATACCACCGAGGTATTGCCTTTGTTGAATAAGTCTAAAGATATTTATCAAAAAACTTTTGGAGATAACCACCCACTCTACGCCGAGGCACTGAAAAATCTAGCTTATTATGAAATAGAAAGAGACAATTATGACAAGGCGTTTGAACTCCTCATACAAGCCAATCAAATTTGGGTGGGAGCTTTTGGCGAACGCAATGTAAACTCGGCTCGAGTAGCCATGCTCATGGGGGATTTGTATGCCAAGCTCAAGAAGTTTAAAACTGCTGAATCAAACTATAAGCAAGCTCGTAAAATTTACCGCAAAATATTTAGCGAAGAGCACCCCGAGTATGTGAGGGCTTTGAGTAAGATTGGTAAAATGGAGTTTGTGCGAGGACGCTACAAGAAAGCCAACAAAATACTGGCCGAAACCACCAAACAGTATTTAAACTATATTAGCACTTACTTCCCGGTATTGAGCGAGGGCGAAAAGTCTAAATACTGGCAATTGATTCGTACCGATTTTGAGTTTTTCAATACCCTGGCAGTGCAACAGGCTCGGCGTCGTAGTCGTCAGAAGCTTTTGGGTGAAATGTACAACAATACCCTGGCTACCAAGGCTTTATTGCTCAGTTCTTCCAAAAAAGCACGTAACAGGATTTTGAATAGTGGTGATACCCAATTAATAGAGTTGTATAATCGCTGGGTGGAGCGTAAAGAATTCTTGACAAGCATTCTCTCGATGAGTGAGGATCAACTCAAGGATAGTGACATTAAGCCTCGCAAAGTGGAAAAAGAAATTGAGCAACTGGAAAAGGAACTCAACAAAAAATCTAACTTGTTTGCCAAAGGTTTTGAACAAAAAAAATATACCTGGCAAGACGTACAAAAAACCCTCAAATCAGGAGAGGCTGCTATAGAAATTATCCGTTACCGGGAATACGCCCAAGACTTTACCGATAGTATTCGTTATGCGGCTTTGATTGTAACCCCTGAAAGTAAGCGAAGTCCTCGGTTGGTATTATTGAAAAATGGCTACCATTTAGAAAATCGTTTTCTGAAGTATTATCGCAATAGTATCCGTTTTCGTCGCAAGGATCGCTATTCTTACAAAAATTACTGGGAGTCTATCGACAAAGCGCTGACTGGAATCAAAAGGGTGTATTTATCGCCTGACGGAGCTTTTAACCAAGTGAATGTGTCCTCAATGCGCATCCAAGACACGACCTACGTGATAGACCGAACCAATGTAATGTTGGTGAGTAATACCAAGGATCTGGTCGTTAAAAACCAGGAGGCCAGCTCACTTATTGCCAGCAACGAAAAGCTCACCAACAATACTGAAGATAATACTGCGGTGCTGTTTGGCAATCCGATTTTTTATGACGATGCCAACAGTATAAAGCTGGCCCGCTCAGCCGCACGAAAAGGAGATATTGGTTTTATTGCTCGGTTGCCTGGTACCGAAATTGAGATTCAGGAAGTAAGCAAATTAATGCGCAATAAAGGTTGGAAGACTACAGTTTTTACCAACCAAATTGCCCAAGAAAACAACATTCGCGGCTTGAGTAATCCGAGGGTATTTCATGTGGCCACCCACGGCTTTTTTGTAAGTAATAAGCAAAAAGATCTTAAGGGTACCGAGGGGCTTCGTAGCAATCAAATCACCAGCGGGCCATTGCACCGTTCGGGCTTGCTTACCCGTGGTGCAGGAGATTTGCTGGCCAAAACCAATAACTTTTATAGCAACGACGGTATTTTAACCGCTTATGAAGCCATGAATCTCAACTTCGATAATACCGAACTGGTGGTGCTTTCGGCTTGTGAAACAGGCTTAGGTGAAGTACAAGTGGGTGAAGGAGTGTTTGGTTTGCAACGTTCGTTTTTGGT
>DMXI01000227.1 GCA_003483885.1 Microscillaceae bacterium | reverse complement strand
CAGTATTACGACTCATTATGAAAAGTATGGCCTGAAAAACAGTAATGGTTACGCCATAGCTGGCGAAAAATCTACCACTGGCAAGCCATTCTTCTCGAGCGATGGACACATTGGCTTGTCGAAACCAGATTTATTTTTTGAGGCCCAAATTGTATACCCAGGACAGGACTTGTATGGCTTATTTTTTCCGTTTTCTATCTGGTGCCTCATTGGGCATACCCAAACCACAAGCTGGGGAGTCACTGTGATGTTGAACGATGATGTAGACTTGTACAGAGAGACGATCAATCCACATAATCCTCATCAGGTAAAGTACAATGGCAAATGGGTGGACCTAAAAACGCGTATCGAAACCATCAAGGTTTTACAAAGCGATGGTCAGCTCAAAGATTCTACCTTTGAGGTAAAAGTGACACCTCATGGCCCCATCATTAGTAATGTAAATGGTTTTATTGTTGACGAAGCCCCCATTTCACTATACAATGTTCCTTTTCTTTTCCCAGATCGTACCCAAGAGGCTTTTTTTGGGATTAACAATGCCAATAATTTAAAGCAATTCAGAAAAGCAGCAAGAAAACACGTGGGGCCAGGGTATAATGTTCAATATGCCGATAAGCACAACAATATTGCTTGGTTTGCAGTCGCAAAGTTATTGAAGCGACCTGCCCATGTAAATTCAAAAGTAATTTTAGATGGGGCCAGTGGAAACGACGAACCGCTGGGTTTTTATCCATTTAACAAAAATCCTCGTTCGGTCAACCCTGCAAGAGGATTTATCTACTCTGCCAATAATCAGATTGGTAAAGTAGATGGTAAGCTATACCCAGGGTATTATGTGGCGGGTACTCGAGCCAAAGTACTCACCAAGAAACTAGCGAGTCAGGCTAAATTTTCTTCAGAAGACATTCAGAAGCTTTTTAGAAATACCAAGTCGCCCGTTTTCAAAAGAATAAAAAATAACTTATTGAACGAGCTCCAGGCCAATCCAGTACTTGCCAAGTCAGCTGATCATCAAAAAGCAGCCCGTATATTGAGAAACTGGAAAGGCAAGCACCGTCTAAGTGATAAAGGGCCAGTGGTATTTTATCAATTGTACTTTCAGTTGCTGAAAGGGATTTTTGAAGATGAAATAGGCCCTAACGTATTCGAGGTATTTTTCCAGGGAGGTACCCCTTTGTACGATGTAGTAGATCGTTCTTTTGTAGATATTTTGAACAAGGCATCCTCTATATGGTATGACAACGTAACCACTGCCCACAAGCAGGAGAGCCGCGAAGATATTTTTGCGGAAGCATTTGACAATACTGTAAAAAAATTAGTAGAAACTGGAGTATTGGGTAGTACCTGGGGCGAAGTGCATACCCAGTTTTATCAAGGTTTTCCGTCCTTGTTTCTGGCCCCAGAAGAGGCCTCTAATTTTAATTTAGGGCCATTCCCATTTGCTGGTGGTATCAATGTATTGAACAAAACAGAACTTGACCTCTTTGCCGTGGGAACTTTTGGAGACTACAGTGTAGGCAAAACCAGCGGTGCTGGTAACCGGACTCTGGTTGACTTTTCGAATATCAACAGAAAATCGCTGGGAATCATACCTACGGGGCAATCAGGCGTGCCAGAGAGTCCATTTTATCAAGACCAAGCCCCATTGTACAACAGCGGACAACTAAGACCAATGTTGGGCAAGCGGAGCGACATTGAAAGCCAAAGTAGTAAGTTGGTATTGAAAAGACCCAAGCGACCTGCTCCTAATGTAGGTGAAATTTCGGGCGCAGAAAATGTTTGTCCAGGTGATCATACGGTGAAATATTCAGTAGAGAAAGTAGACAACGCGGACCAATATATTTGGGTGCTTCCTGATGGAACAAGCCAGGATAAGACGGGTAAAACTGGTAGCATAGCAACAAGTGCTTCAAAAATAAAAGTAAATATTGGCCCAGGCTTTACTGGGGGCAACATTACGGTAACTGCCAAAAGTAATGATTTGGGAATAGGTAAAACGAGTGCTTTAACCATTGCAAAATGCATCAATGGCAGAACTTCCAATTTGTTGGTGCAGGAGATGAATGGTAAAAAAGTAGTGGTATTTCCTAATCCAGTGGTGGGAGTTTCCAAGGTGAAGCTACAAGTAGGAGGTTATGAGAGTAATGCACCTGTGGTGGTACAAGTAGTGGACACGAAGGGCAATACAAAAACACAAATTACCAGGAAACTGGTCAATGGAAGTTTTTTCCTGAATGCCGATCACCTAGCCATTGGTGTCAATATCTTGAAGATCAAGGTAAATGCTGAAGTTTTCAGTTTCCAGATCATCAAATTTGAATAATTTGGCAGTATATTGATTACTTTACAGTAGACAGCAAACCTCATATGATCCCATATGGGGTTTTGTGTTTTTTTTATGAAAACAAATATTGATAAAATCAGGCAACTCATTAGCACCCAAAATGAGGCAAACCTGGCCCTTGCCCTACAGCTAGCCAAAGGGTTGGGATTTCCTGAGGAGCTTAGAGATGAGTTTATTCCAAAATACCTCTGGCAATGCCTCGAGGTAGAAGCTACGCCTTGGTTACAGACATTGAAAAAACTTTCATTTGCCCAGCAAAAACGTCTAAAAACCTTGCCTGAGACGGTGGGAGCTTTGGAACAGCTAGAAGCGCTTGATTTGGAAAGAACCGGGATAGAAGTGCTACCCGCAGCCTTGGGGAATTTAAAACACCTCAAAATATTGAATCTTAAGTGGACCAAAATTTCCCATTTGCCGCCAGAAATCGGTCAACTAAAAAACTTGAGGGAACTGTATTTGGTAAATACCCCGCTTGAAGCGATTCCTAAGGAAATAGGAGCGTTGCAGCATTTACAAAAGCTGGTGATCAAAGCTTATAAGATGTTCTTACAAATCACCACACTGCCCCGTGAAGTAGGGAGATTGAGGGCATTAGAGGAGCTGGATTTAAGCGGTACATTATTGACCAACATACCCCCTGAAATTGGTCAATTACACCAATTGAAAGAACTGAACCTGGGCCGTACCAAGATAAAATCCTTACCACCCGAGATTGGGCAACTAGTTTCCCTGGAAAAACTACTCTTGGGAGGATCAGATTTGGAGGAGCTACCTGCTACTATTGGCCAGCTTAGTTGTTTACGGGAAATATACCTCAACTTTACCCAAATCAAAGCATTGCCCCAGCAAATAGGCCAATTGTTTCATTTAGAGTATTTGTCTTTGTACAATACCAATATTCACACCCTGGTACCGCAAATTGGTCAACTTGCCCAGCTCAAGTCATTATATTTGCTCAATAGCCCATTGCGAGCATTACCTCCTGAAATAGGTCAATTGAGCCAATTGGAGAGATTAAATGTTGCAGGAACCCATTTGAAAAGTTTGCCAGTGGAAATTAATCAGTTAAAAAAGCTGGAATCATTGTCATTAAAGAATACCGCCATTACTACTATACCACCTGTAATAACACAATTGATCCAATTGAAGGAGTTAGATTTATCTAATACCGCCATTGAACAACTGCCAAAAAGGATAGGCCATTTAGTGCAATTAGAAGATCTGGGAGTGTATAAGCGTGAGAGCGACGAGAGTTGATGCTGAGTTTTGGGAGAGAAATAAGTCATCTTGCTATTTGACGAACAAAATGACTTATGATTCAAGATCATAGGATTACCTCCTAGTTTTCTTTAAATATCCTCAAATTGATACCATCAAGTGAAGTACTGTACCATTCTAAGTCAGGAAGAGAAGGATCATTGATTGGTTTACCCGAGACAGTGTAGCGATTGTTGTTTAGTTTGTCTATAAACTCCTGCTTTTCACGATCAAACTCAAAAAGAACACTTGGCATATCATAGGCAATGTATGAATTACCATCGGCCAAGGGCTTGGCCAAAATAATATTAAAATAAGTATGAATGTATCCGGTTTGATTGAGGGTGGCTACAACAGAACCTCGCAAAACCAGGGTAAAGTCAACACCAACCGTACCAGCGACGTTGTTACCGGTAGCATTTGGAGCAGGACCAATATTGCTTATGGGAGTACAACTATGGAACGTGAAAATACTTAAAAGGCAGAATAAAGTGTAGGTGATTTGTTTTTTCATTGGGAGAGTCTTTTGATTTATGCGCGTAATATAAATTATTATTTATATTAGGGTTATGCAAAAATAAACCGAAAAAATCTCTGAAAAGTTTGCATTAAATGAAGAATTAAGAACTTATTTACATTTTTAGGGAGTTTACCTAGGCACGTGGTAAGTTTTGTGCTAAAAATCGGCTATAATGTAGCCTAAATTATCATTTATAGCACGTTTTGTCACGAAACTCTTTTTTCTGAGCGGGGATTTTCTCAAAATGCAGGTCAATGAAAAAAAGACTTCCCTTTCCCTTTAAATACATCTTACTGATAGCTTTGGTGCTGGGAACCCTGATGGTGGGCAGAATGTATTTGCCCTATTTGTACTGGAACGAAAAGGAAGAATTATTCTTCTATAAAGTAATTATTCCGCTCATCCTCGATTATTTATGCTGGGCATTGTTTACCCCTTTGATGTACTCAATATTACAAAGGAATCCCCTCAATAAATTTACCCCACTTCGGGTAAAGCTACGCCATGTGGCCATTGGCGTAGGGTTTGCCTCTTTGCACGAGTTTGTGACTACCTTTATTTATTTTGTACCATTGCATCTAATGGATTTGTACAAAATCACACCAATACGACTTCATTATTACCTGGCAGCTATTCCGGCGGGTACTCTCCAGCGTTTTGTCGAGTATTGCTTCATTATGGGAGCTTTTGTGGCCTACGATTATTACCACAAATATCAAAACAAAGAAACTGAATTGGCCAACATGGAAGCAGAGCTGTCTAAGGTGCAACTCAATGCCTTGAAAATGCAGTTGCACCCCCATTTTTTGTTCAATACTCTCAATACGGTATCGGCGCTCATGGAAGAAAACATACAAGATGCCCAAAGTGTGGTGGCCAAATTGGGTTCGTTGCTACGGACGATGCTGGATCAAAAACAAAGGCATACCACTAGTTTGCAACATGAGCTGGTCTACGTAAAAAACTACTTAGACATTGAGCAAACCCGCTTTCATGATCGCTTAGAAATTGTATACGACATTGCCCCCAATACCACCCAGGCGCGAGTGCCCAGCTTAATTTTTCAACCTTTGATCGAGAATGCCATCAAACACGGATTTGCTCAATCGCCCGAAGGTGGGAAAATTGAAGTCAGGAGTAGTTTGAGCCAAGAGCTTCAGTTGATACTGGAAGTAGAAGATGATGGCAAAGGAAGTCCCCAGGCGAGTGTACTTCCGTACGAATCTCAGGGCATTGGTTTAGCCAATGTAAAGCAACGTCTTGAACAACTGTATGGAAATGCTTTTACGATGGATGTAATTTCCCCTTCGGATGAATTAACCCAGAAAGGTTTCCTGGTCAAAATCACCATTCCATTTGAGTTGCCTCAATAACAAACCCCAGAAGAATCTAAATATGAATACAATTAGAACAATCATTGTAGACGATGAACCGCTGGCCCGGTCTCGCATTTCTAAACTATTGATGCAGGTAGAAGAAGTAGTATTGGTGGGTGAGGCGCGCAATGGACAAGAAGCGGTGGCATTGATTGACCAAAAAAAACCAGACTTGGTATTGCTCGATATTCAAATGCCCGATATGGATGGTTTTGAAGTAATGAAGGTTACCAACTTTAAACCATTCGTGATTTTTATTACTGCTTACGATCAATATGCCCTGAAAGCCTTTGACATTCACGCCGTAGATTATTTGCTGAAGCCTTATGACAATGAGCGTTTCTTTGAAGCCCTGCAATTTGCCCAACAGCAACTCAATTTTAAGCAATCAGCTAACTTCAACGACAAAATGATAAATCTTATTAAGGAGTATCAGCTACAAACTCAAGCATATAGTCATACGCTGGTGCTCAAAGAAAAAGGACGGGACATTATGATCGAACCCGAAGAAATCTATTATGCCGAAAGCTATGGAAACTACGTAAAACTACACCTGGACAACCGCTTTTACCTGTATCGCTCTACCATGCAAGCCATTGAACAAAATCTCAACCCTCGATTTTTTCTACGCATTCATCGTTCCTATCTCGTGCACACCCTTTACATTCGGCAAGTGACCTACGAGGGCAATGCAGAGTATACTTTTTTATTGAAAAACGGGGCAAAACTTTTGTCTGGCAGGAAATATAAGCCCCAAGTAATGGATTATTTGGGAAAGTAAACCTCCAGAAAGCTAAATCAGAAGAGAGAAAACTTTTTATCCCAAAAAGCACCACTCATCACAAAACATTCGCATAGCTTATAAATATTGAGGTTCTTCGTGAGAAATAAATCATATACCCATGAAAAGAACCTATACATTCCTACTTGCTTTGAGTATGTTCCTGATGCATAGCCATTTACAGGCCCAGTTTGGTGTCAGGGATGTACCCATGGTGAGTCAAAAAGCAATGGTCATGCAGCGAATTGGCTTAACCGACATTACCATTACTTATCACCGGCCAGCCATCAAAGGTCGCAAAGTATGGCAGGGAATGGTACCCTACAATCAAGGCAAACCATTTCCTTGGCGAGCTGGTGCCAATCAAAATACGACCATTCAGTTTTCCCAAGATGTAACCATCGAGGGCCAACCCTTGAAAGCAGGAACTTATGGTTTACATATGATTCCTTCTAAAGGAGAGTGGGTGGTGATTTTCTCGAATAACTCAACCTCTTGGGGAAGCTTTACTTACAAAAAAGCCGAAGATGCTCTACGAGTAAAAGTGACTCCAGTAAATGTAAGCGAATCGCAGGAGTTTTTGACCTATAATTTTAGAGATATACAAGCTGGTTCGGCGGTATGTGCACTAGAGTGGGAGAAAAAACGCATTCCTATCAAGATGAGCATTGACTTGCAAAGTGCCCTCAAGCTGGTAGAACAACAGCTTAGTACCCAGGCAGGTTGGCGTTGGGTAGGTTGGTTTGAGGCCGCTCGTTTTTGCTTGCAAAACAATATCGCCATTCAAAAAGGCGTATACTGGGCCTCTCGCTCGGTATATATGAACGTCAACTTCTCTAATGCTTTGGTACGTGCCCAGTTAATGGCCAAGTTGAGAAAACTCAACGAAGTCGAGACCAAAAAACAGATTCCTGGCTTGATCGAAGGAGTATTTAACCGCTATGCGGCAGGTTGGAAAGCCTGGGATGCGGCGGCCCAGTATATGGCGCGTCAAAAAAACTACCAACAAGCATTGGCCTGGAGTCAAAAATCCATAACACTACAGCCCAATTTTTACAACCACTGGGCCAGGGTAGGCATTTATACCCAAATGGGTGATAAAGTGGCGGCTAATAAAGCTCGAAAAAAAGCCATCAAAGTAGGTACCAAGGCCCAAATCAACCAACAGGGTATGGGCTTTGTGTGGAGTGGCAGACCGCAAAAAGCGGTAGAGTTTTTTGAGATTGCGGTAGCAAAATATCCCAAAGATGGTGATGTACGCGATAATTTGGGCGATGTATATGCGCGCATTGGACAAAAAGATAAGGCGATTACAACCCTGAAAAAAGCATTGACTTTGAAACAATCTACGGCTAGCCGCAACAACTCTTTGAAATGGTTGAAAAAGCTGGGAGTAGACTATAAAACTGAAAAGTAAGATTTAATCACGTATCCCATGAATTTGAAAAGCTGGTTAGTTTTTTCAGGGTTGCTTTTTTGGGGCTTTGCGGCCATTGGTCAAAATATAAGAACCATGGGCAATGCCTACGCCCCAAGTAAAGCGCATCCTTTTGGACGCCCCAATCCCAAAGCACCTAAAGAAATCACCCAATTTGCCTTTATAGTAGGCCAATGTGATTGCATAGATTCTATTCGGTTGGTACCGGGCGACCCTAAGTGGACAATTATGAAAAGCACTTGGGACGGCAAATACATTATGAACGGAACGGCGATTCAGGATGGAGGACCCAATGATAGGTTCAACCCGTTGAATATCAGGGTATATGACCCAAAGCAACAAAAGTGGATCGTAACTTATTTCTCTACGCCCAGGTATAGCTCTGGGATTTGGAAAGGCAAAAAAGAAGGCAAGACCATGGTAATGCGTAAACCAACCACTAGCCCTACAGGACATAAGGGTGAAAACCGTTTGACTTTTTACAATATAAGCGACAAGGGGTTTAGCTGGAAGGGAGAGTTTGTAAGCGAAGATGGGAAAATTGTCTATGCTTTTTGGAAAATACAATGTACCAAAGTCAAAAAGAATGAATGAGGTTAAAGATAGCAATTTGAGTAAATAATAAATCAACTTAGATTGGTTTT
>DMXI01000228.1 GCA_003483885.1 Microscillaceae bacterium | reverse complement strand
AAAAAACTGTAGAAGGTACTGACGCTGTACAAAAAGCCAATGATTTGTACAAAGATTGGTCTGAGAAGCAAAAGTCAATTGTAGATTCTATGGTTGAAACTGCTAAAGGTCAATTGAACATGGAGTCTGCTCCTGATTTTTTGACAGAGTGGATCGATTCTCAAGAGAAATTTGCTAAGAATGTATACGAGTACATGCGTTCTTCTTCTGAGAAAGTTACTAACACTGACTTCATCGAGCTTTACAAAGTGAACATGAACAAAGTATATGACAACTTTGAGTCTATGTACAACCACATGACTGAGCAGTTTGGTAAGCCTTTCAGCGAAATGAAGTTTATTCCTGAGGATGCCGTTAAGAAAATGGTAGAGATGTGGAAGCCTATCTACTCTTTGAACTAAGCCATATTTCATTTGGTATAAGCTCAAAAAAAATTAAAGAGGGTGAGGGACTTGTCTCTCACCTTTTTTTGTGCCTGTGGTTTGGCCATTTATTCAGTCAGCAAATCGCTATCTACCTGACTATACCAATACCCCGCTTTTGCCTCATCTTTTGATACTCCCCATCCGTTGGCATACATATCCCCCAATCGCTTCTTGGCTGGTTCATAATCTTGAGCAGCGGCTTTCTCAAACCATTCTTTGGCTACACTATATTTTACCGATACCGCATTGTGCCCTTGAATAAATATTTCTCCCATTTTGTATTGAGACTCAGCATCCCCGCTTTGAGCAGCCATTTCATACCATTTTTTTGCCTCCAATACATTGAACGACACTTTTTTTCCAAAAAAATACAACTCACCAAGTGTTTTTTGAGCCTTCAGGTGTTTTTGCTCAGCAGCTTGTTTAAGCCAGTCAATTGCATGCGATGTCATAGTGGTATTCAAAAGTAACTTCCCTGCTTTAAACTGCCCTTCCAAGTTTCCTCTGTCGGCAGATTTTGCGAAATACTTGAAAGCTTTTTGATCGTCTTGTGGTACCCCCAACCCCAACTCATACCCTTGAGCCAAGGTATAGTAATCTACCTCTTTGTCTTGTTGTTCAAGTGCTTGGTACAATACCGCTGCAGCACCTATGTTTGGTTTTACACCCAAGCCATCACGGTAAAATTCAGCCAATTTTAACTGAGCATCGGTATTTCCTTTTTCGGCCAATTTTTCATACCAATAAAAAGCCTTGATGTAATCGCGCTCGATGCCTTCCCCTTTTTCATAAATCTTTGCCAATTCTTCAAGTGCCGCTTCATATCCTTGCTTGGCGGCTTCTTGGTACCAATAAATGGCGTAACGTGTATTTTGATTCATTCCCAATCCGTGGCGGTAAGTTTGGGCTAGTTTAACCTGACTCTGGTAATGGCCTTGTTGGGCAGCCAACGTGTACCAATACACTACCTGGTCTTGGTTGAGATTTCTATGCGGTTGGATTACAAACTCTCCCAGTTTCGTTTGAGCCAATGAATTGCCCGATAAAGCCGCTACCATCAGCCAATAGTTGACCAATTTGGTTTGTAACTTATATACGCTAAGAGGCAAAGCTGTTTCGGCTAGTAATTGATAATTTCCCTCGCGGGCAATGTTGGCTAAAGTTCTTTTGATGTCATCTTTATTAATGATTTGTTGTGGGGCTGTTTCTGGCACAGGTTTACTAATAAATGAGTCAGGCACCATTACCTTAAAAGTAGGAGGGATGTATTCATCAAAAACAATGGTTACCTGCGGAATCAATTGCTGAATTTTGCGCACCTCATAAGCAGTCAAAGGATTACCACTAAGGTCGAGCTGGCGTAGCTCGGTCATATACTGAATGCCTGGCGGAATGTACGTGATTTGGTTATGGGCAAAGTTAAGTACCTCAAGTTTTTCGGATTCGCATATTTCTACCGGAAACTCTTTAAACCGATTGTTATTGCAATCCAATACTTGCAGGTTTTCTACCAACCCAATGCCAGGAGGCAATTGTTGCAAACCATTGTGTTGGAGATATAAATGGGTGAGGTTTTCAAGAAAGCTAATTTTTAGGGGCAACGCATACGGATAAACCTCCTGAAAGGCATTGTCAAAATCTCCTAAGCGATTATATGATAAGTCCAGTATTTCCAAAAATTCCAATTCACTGATTGCTTCTGGAACTGTCAACAGATAATTAAAGGAGAGGTTGAGTTCTAAAAGCTTAGGAAAAATAGAAGTTTCCTCAAGAGGAAATGTTTTGAATCGATTGAAAGACAAGTTTAAATATGTAAGGCGTGGAAGCTTGTTGGCTACCACAGGTAATGTTGATTGTAATTGATTATGACTCAGGTCTAATCTTTCTAATTTTTTACAATCCAGTAAGTGTGGCGGAAAATCCTCAAAAGTATTATAAGCCAAATTGAGCTCTTTTACTTTTTCAATTGAGTGCGTATCCTCCATAGGAATATGAGCAATCATATTGAGGCTCAAATCCAACGATTCCAGTTTTTCATTCTGGGCCAATCCCTGAGGTATCGCAGGCAATGCGTTACCTGTCAAGTTTACCGAGGAGTTTTTCCAATATTTGAAAATAAAAGATGGAAACTTTTGCCGAAAGAGTTGCTGCAAATCCATTGGTTTAGAAGACCGAATTTGCATGCGCTCCATCCAGGATTCCAGCATAGTTTCGTCGAGTTGTTCGTAAAAGTTATTTGATTTAAACAGCACCTCTAAAAATTCCAGGTTATCCCGTTTTTTATTAGAAATTGCCTCTACCCGTATCAGCCAGTCATTGAGCATTTCCCAATTTAGTTGAGGCAGTTTGGCCGATGACTCTATGAGCTTGATCAAAAACTGCATATAGTCTACTCGTTTGCTGGAAAGCGCATCGACTGCTTTCAGCCAATCATCCAGTGCTACCCAATTGAGCAAGGGGTTGGTGTGGGTGGCTTCTAGCAGTAATTCCAAAAACTGCTCATAATCAAATTTATGCGTAATTCTGACATCTACGGAATTGACCCAGCGACTTACCATTGCTTGCTGTGATTCATCAAAACCTTGAGTGGCTTTGGTAAGCGCTTGGGCAAATTTGAGCGCCTCTGTTTTTTTAGGATTGAGCATGCCTGTTTTAATTGCCCACTGATGCAAGCGTTGCCAATCGGCCGTAGGATCGAGTTGGGACACTTGTTGATAAAAAGTGATGATTTCCTCGAAATCATATTTTTTATGAGCGCGCAAATCGAAATTAGTAATCCAACAATCAATTTGCTCCCAGGTAAGCTGAGGCACCTCGGGTATCTTGTGTATTAAATTCAGAATGAATTTATCCACATAAGAGCGTTGATCGGTGTTGATGGCCTTTCCTGCTTGCGTAATCCAGGCTTCAAATACTTGCCAATCCAGGGTAGGTTTTTGAATATAAAGCTGAATAAAAAAGTTGACCAAAGGCGCAAAATAAGGTTTGTGATGGGGCCATTTTGGTAGCTCGAAAAGACGTATTTGTTGTTGATTTTGTAAAACATCACCTGCCAAATTCCTTACTTGAACTTTTGGGAAAAAGAAGTGAAGACAAATGACTTGGGCCAATTCCTGGCTACTTAGCCTTTTGGGGGCATTGCGAAGCGTTTCCAGGCATTTTTGCTCAAATGTTTTATCCAGCATCCCAAAATAGTTGCCAAGGAACCCTTTTTTAAGTCCAAACTGCTGCAAATACGCTGGTAAAACCGCTAAGTGGTTGTGGTTAATCTCTAGTATTTTTAGTTTGGAGAGGGTTTCTAAGCCATCGGGTAGACTTATGAGTAAGTTATGTGATACATCTAAGGTTTGTAATTTAGGTAAGGCCTCCCATGCCTCAGGTAAGTGGGTCAGCATATTGTTATTGAGAAATATTTTGGTGAGATTTTGATGTACAGGTACGCCCGTCATCAGTGGCCAAGCTTCGATATGGTTGTATCTTGCCTCAAAAGTCTTGAGCTGGGGCAACCAAAATATATCCTGGGGAAATGTCTTGAGCTGATTATGACTTACTTTCAATGTTTTCAATTGAGGGAGGAGCCCTATTTCAGCAGGAAGTTCAGTTAATTGATTACGAGTCAAAGTAAGTACCTCTAGCTTGGAGAGCTGATGGATTTCAGCAGGCAAAAAAGTGATATTATTGTTGTCTAATTTTAGCTCTTTTAAGTTAGGCAAACGAAGCAATGCATGAGGCACGCTACTCAATTTCTGATTTCGCAAGTCGAGCGAAGTAATTTGAGTAAGGCTTTTCACCCAGATGGGATTGTCATGTTCCAGAAACGAAGCATCGATTTCCTTTAAGTAGGGCAACAACTGAGAAGAAAAATCAAATAATTCAAGCGCTTCAAGAGGTAAGTTTTGAATACTAAAGGCCAAGTCATACTTTTTTTCTAACTGAGCCAGCGAATGAGTCTCGATAATTGAGAAAATATGATGGAAAAGCTGTTGAAAAAGCCTGGAATCAAACGCCTGTTGCTGACTCAGGGCTTCCATCATGAGCAATTGCTCAAACTTGTTGTAAGGTTGTGGAGGATTTAAAAGCGCTCGAATAGATTTGTCTTTTGGGAGCTTTTCAATCAGTTTTGATTGCCCAAGGAAAAAGAACACAAACAACGCAAAGGCCTGTTTGGCGGTAGAGTCAATCTCTTTGCTTGCCCACCAAGTAGCCAGTGGCATATTGTAGGTTTTTTCAATCCATGCGGTAAGGTGTTTATATACTTCCAGCCAATTGTTCAAAGATGGTGGGTATGAATCTAGGCTTTCAGGAAACTCAATCAACGCATTATCGGCAAGGTGTATAGTGCCTATATTGAGCTTACTATAAATTACCTGATCAATATGACTTAGCTGGTTATCTTCTACATTCAAATGCACCAGGTTGGGTAATTGGGCAAGCGTTTTGGGAAGCTTTGTCAATTTATTGTGCTTGATTACCAGTTCTTTAAGCTGAGTAAGTTGCCCTATTTTAGGAGATAACTCCTTGATGCTCCCGTGATATATATGTAAATACTCAAGTGCCTGAAAATCGAAAACTTCTTCGGGAATTTTATCCATTGTATTGTTCCTGATTTTGATTTCCGAAAGTGCCGGAAAACACTGAGCATTGAATAAAACTGGGGGCAAGGTCTGGGTGTAAACTTGTGGTGGTAAAGAATGAATGGGTTTATGCTGGGTTTCGAAAAGTTCGGCAAAAACTGCGGTGTCAAAAATATTGGCAGGGGCATTGGCTACCAACGCAAATAGTTTCTCGAGGCGTTGTTCCTCATCGATATCCATCTGGTAACTCCACAGCGGATCCTGGTTGTAAAATGTATGTGCATGCCACCTGTTATAAGCTGCTATGGGAACCGTCTTGGTTTTATGAAAGCAAGTAATCCAGACCAACAAAGTGCTCAGTTCATTATTCATTTGATTAGAATCGATATTTTCAATGGCTTGAATCACTTGAGAAGCCCTTTTGGCAAATAAATCAGGGTATTTTTTCAGAATAGAATCTTTCATATAGATTGAGAGGTAATAAGATCACGTTTTTTAGCCTTTCAGGTAGACCATTCCGGATTTTGTAAAGGTTAAGTTAAAAAAGAATGAGAAACAGCGTGTTTTTTAATCCGACAATTTCGCCAGCAAATCGCTATCTACCTGACTGTACCAATAGCCTGCTTTAGCTTCGTCTTTTTCTACGCCCCAGCCATTGGCATAAATGTCCCCCAAGCGCTTTTTGGCTCGTTCATCTCCCTGGTCAGCAGCATCTTGCAGCCATTGCTTAGCCAAATCATAGTCTGGTCCTACCTCGTGATGTTTTTGTAGCAATATCTCCCCCAGCGCATATTGTGCCTCCACATCTCCTTGCTTGGCGGCTTTTTCATAAAACAAAACTGCCGTACGTAGACTGACATTACATCCCAAACCTTGCTCATACATTTGTCCTAAGAGTCTTTGGGCTTCAGCATTACCTTTGCTATTGGCTATCTCAAGATATTTAAGCGCTTTTTGATAGTCTTTGTCTACGAATTCTCCTTCAAGGTGTAATTTGGCCATCATCATTTGACCTTCTATTTCATCATTTTCTGCCGATTTTTTAAAATAATACACTGCGTAGCCCAAATTTTGGTTTACACCTATGCCTTCGTAATACCCTTGACCCAAAGTAAAGAAATGAATGGTTTCTTGTTGGGCATCTAATTTTTCATAAAGCGTAATTACTTTTGCCAAATCTTTTTCGACCCCCAGTCCGTCGCGATAAAATGCAGCCAATTTATGTTGCGCAAATATTTGATCTTGTGCGGCCAGTTTTTCGTACCATTTGGCAGCCTTGACGTAGTCGCGTGGAATGATTTCCCCCTGTTCATACGTTTTGGCCAATAGGGCCATGGCCTCTATATTTTCTTGTTGAGCAGCCTTCTCGAGCCAATAAAGTGAATAAAACGTATTTTCGTTCATACCTTCCCCCTCATAGTATATATAAGAGAGCTTTAGTTGGGCTTCTAAATCACCTTGTTGAGCGGCCAGTGTATACCAATACACGGTTTGATCCAGATTGCTGGTTTGAGAAGCATGAAGGTGTTTCCCAATCTCGAATTGACCCAAAGGATGCCCATTCAGCGCGGCTAATCGCTGCCAATAGGCCATTTGAAGGGAGGCAGATTCTTCATGTAGATAACCCAGTTCCATCATTGCGTCGGTGTTATCTAGCATAGCGGCCTTCCGAAAACTTTGCAAGGCATTTTGTGTATAACCTCTTTGGCGGTGCGTTACCCCATTCTCGTATGCATTTTTAGCCGCCCTTTTGGTTTTTTTACCTATCCAAGGGGTAAAAGTAGGAGGTACTAAGGTATCAAATAATATTTCTACCTGTGGGAGTAAGTTTTGTACTTTCTTTACTTCATATGCATTCAAAGGATTGCCACTCAGGTTTAGTTGTCTGAGTTTCGGCATCTCTTTCAAATGAGCAGGAATGTAGCTGATTTGATTGTGGGCAATGTTCAGCACTTCCAGCTTTTCGGCTTCGCATATTTCTATCGGAAACTCAGTCAATAAATTATCACTCAAGTCTAGTTCTTGTAAGTCTTCCATCAACCCTATGCCAGGAGGAAGCTTTTCCAGGCCATTGTGTTGTAAATACAAATGGGTTAAACTCTCTAGAAAACTAATTTTAAGCGGCAAAGCATAGCGATACCGGTCGGTTGATTTTTGAGCAAATTTTCCTAACTGATTATGCGATAAATTCAAGACCTTCAACTGTTCAAGCTCCGCAACCTGATCCGTTATCTGGGTTAAATGATTGAACGACAAGTCCAAGACTTCCAGCTTGGGAAAAGCTTCGGCAAATAGGATAGGAAACTTTTTGAACCGATTGAAAGATAAATTCAACGTTTTGAGTTGAGGCATTTTACCCTGAGAAAGCAAAGACCTGGACAACTGATTATGGCTTATGTCGAGATATTCCAAGTTTGGATAGTGGACCAATACTTCAGGAAAACTTTTAAAAAAATTAAACCCCAATCTCAATTGCTTTAAAGACGATAAAGACTCTATTTTGTTGATAGAGAGCGTGTTAAGCAAGTTTTTGCTCAAATCCAAGAACTTTACCTGGGCCATTTCTTCTAACCCTTTAGGCATTGCTTCTAATAAATTACCTGATAGGTCAACCGAAGTATTTTGCCAATATTTAAATATAGGGGAAGGTATGCTCTCGAGGTATAGGTTTTTGATTTTGACTTTTTGCTGAGACCTGACCTGCATTTTCTCCATCCAGGTGTCCATCCATTTCCAGTTGACTTTGTACAATAAATCTGTATCGTGTAAATAATGGAAGAATTCCAGAAAACCTTGCTCTTGATCTTCCTCAAACTCAATATGATCTAACCAAGGAATCAATGATGACCAATCCAAATCAGGCATTTTCACAAGAACTAGAGCCAAAAGCCTTAAAAGTTCAAAGCGTTCAATCCTTGGTTGAATGGCTTTAGCTTCGTGCATCCACTTGGTAACCAGCACCCAGTTGAGGTTTGGGTTTGCCTTGGTAGCGGTAATGAGTTGCTCTATGAACTGCCTGAAGGGCATTTTTCGGCTAACCTCTATCGAAAGTTTGGAGAGCCAGAGATCTATCTGATCCCATTGATCATCGGGTAATGACTGGGTAGCTTCGAGAATGGCCTTCCAATAACTTTTGGCCCCAAGTTTTCTACGAGAGAGAGCTTGGGTTTTTTCCATCCATAGGTGTAACCTTGACCAATTGGCTTGAGGTGCAGCTTGTTGGACTTCTGTAAATAAATCAAAAGCCTGAAGCAGGCTTAGTTTCTTGGATGCTTTGAGCTTATTCGCTTCAATAAGGGTTTCAAACTGTTGCCAGTTCCAAGTGTTATTTTCTTGAGCTATTTGTACCAAGGTCCTAATCAATTGAGAGAAGTCAATTGAGGGGGCAATTTTAAATAGTTGCTCCCAGCTAAATAAGGCTTGTCTTTGCTGTTCATTGAGGTACTCACTACTTTCTAGAATGATCTCATAGTATTGAGTTGCTGAAACAGTTTCAAGAGTCATAGCATCACTTGCCGAAGCCCATTGAAGCAATGTGTCAAACTCGACACTCGAATCTAGTCTGACAACTTCCATAAATAACTTTGTAAGCTCTGTATAACTTAATTTCTCGGTGGAGGTCAATTCAAACTTTTGTATCCATTCTCCAAGTATATGCTCCACCAAAACTTTTTTGCGAGGATTTTTGGCAAAAGCGAGCACGGTTTGTAATAAATCTATGGTAGGCTTGAGCTGGTAATGATCATATATATACGGTATCCAGGTATTGAGCATTGGCCAATGTAACCAAGGATCGATGCGTAATATGTTCAACGCGAAATCCAGGAATACCTGAAAACTTTGCCCATGTTCAAGAGACCATTGTGGGTATTTTTTAGCAGCGTCAAATTTTTTTAGAGAAGCATAAACAATCGGTCTTATTTCTTTTTGTGAAGAAAAATACGCTAAACAAAAAACCTGAGTAGACTCTTCGAGCGAGAGATTAGAAACCATTTGCTTGAGTCGATCACTTCCTTCTTGTATCAGGCTGGTGGGGAGTTCAAAAAACGGATTATCGAAAATCCCTTCGTTCATTGGCATCCTGCCGAGGTATTCGGGGAGCTTGGCAATCTGGTTATGGTTGATTTCCAATACCTTTAGTTGAGAAAGGTCCCCCAAACTATCGGGTAAACTGGTTAGCATATTCGATGACACGTCAAATGTTTGAAGCTTAGGCAATGAACTGAAATCCTGAGGGAGGATTGTCAGGTTGTTGTGGGACAACTTGATCGTAGTTAAATTTTGATGTAGGGGCATTGGGTACCAATGCCTAATCGTATTATGTGCTGCTTCAAAAGTTTTGAGCTGGGGTAAATCGAGTATTTCCTGAGGAAATATTTTTAATTGGTTATGATTGAGGGTCAAGGTTTTTAGCTGGGAAAGTTTGGCAATATCAGCTGGAAGAGAACTAATATTGTTATTATCTAAGCATAACTCCTGAAGGTTAGTCAAACTAAATATGGCTTGAGGTATTGCACTCAGTTGTTGATTGCTTAAATCTAAAGAGGTGATCTTGCGTAGGTTTTTTGTCCAAGCAGCACTTGTATTCTTCAACACCGAGGCATTTATTTCTCGAGCATAAGGGAGTAATTGCGAAGTAAAAACAAAGGAATCCAGGGTTTCAGGAGACAAGTTGGTAATGCTAAGTTCTAACCTATATTGTTTTGCTAATTGAGGTAATGAGTGGGTATGAATGATCTCAATGATGATTTTACAAAGTTGTTGAAAAAGCGTCTGATCAAAGATTTCGTGTTGTACCAAAACTTCCATCACCAGCAACTTCTCGAACTTTCTATAACCTTGTTGAGCATCTAAAAGCTTGCGGGAGTCTTCATCTAAAGGAAGTCGTTCTATCAGTTTTGTCTGGTCAAAACAACAAATAAGAAATAGCATAAAAGTATGCTTGGTAGTGGTATCAATCCGCTCACTTTCCCACCATTGTTCTATGGGCATATTGTGGGCGTGCTCAATCCATTGGGCAATCTGATGATATATTTTTAACCAATTATTGAGTGATTTGTGACGTCGCTTGATTTTTTGAGGGAGTTTGATCAAGGCATTATTCGCAAAATATAGATTACCCAAACTCAACTTGTCATAAGTGAGCGAATCGATCTGAGTCAATTGATTGTTTGCTACATTAAGATGTTGTAAATCAGGTGATTGATGGATTTCTCGGGGTATTTCCTGTAATTGATTCTCTTTAAGTACTAATTCTTTGAGTTGATCAAGTTGAGCTATTTTAGGAGATAATGATTTCAAGCCACAGTTACATACATGTAAGTGTGTAAGAGAACGGAACTCAAAAACTTCTTCAGGAATCATCTCCATGGAGATATTATTAAACTTGAGTTCCAAAAGTTCTGGAAAACATTGCGGATTAAATACGATCTTAGGTAGATTGGGTAATTGAGTGATAAGCCCCTGTGGCAGTGAATGCACGGCCTTAGGCCTAGTTTTGAAAAGCTCGATAAAAGTAGCAGAAGAGAAAATATGAGCGGGAAAATGGGCCACTATCAGAAAAAGCTTACTTATACTGACATATTGCTGTACCTTTCCGGTATAATGCCATAAGTTTTCTTTGATGATGATTGCATCCTTGTGTACCGAGTACCATTTTTTGTAAGCTGCAGTAGAGGCTGTTGCAGTGCCATTGAAACAAGCAACCCAAACCAATAAAGTACTCAACTCTGGATTGATTTGATCGGGAGTAATGCTTTGAATGGCACGCGTAACTTGTGAAGCTTTTGGGGAAAAGAATTCAGAGTATTTTTCCAGAATAGAGTCGTTCATGAAGATAGTATATTAGGTTCTTGATCACTTACCATACTACTGGACATTTTTCGTTTGTGGAGACACAAACGAAGGCAATCGCGCCGTTGGCCGTGTCCTCACGGCCAACTTTAGCCAAAATGTCTAGGAGTATGATCACTTACAATTCCTCATAATTAAAAATAACTCATGAGGTAATACTTTAAAATACGAGCATAAAAAAAAAGAGGTTGTAACACAACCTCTTTTTTTATTTCCTAACCACAAAGCTTATTAAATATCTTTGATTATAATTAGGCAATCCAGATGCCAATAATAGAGTTTAAGAGAATATTTAAGTGTTAGGGTTTGGTAATCAGTGTTTTACAATAATCAATAAAGTTAATTTGGTTAACTTTATTGTCTCTATACTCTAGATGTTTTGACGAAATAACGTTAAGTTTACGATTATTCGTAAAGCGGGTTACTATATTTACAAAGAAGGTTTTGCTGGTTAAGCACTAAAATTGTGTGGTTTGTTGAGAGTAATTGGAATGTGTCAGCAACCCTATTTTTGATATATTTGTATAGATAGATAGTCGACAGAATTTACCCGAATCTATGAGAAACTTATTTGTATTATATATTGCTTGTTCAATGGCCTTGCTACAACCCTTGAGCTTGTTTGGACAAACCAAACCACAGGAGCTTGTAAAACAGGCCGATCGTTATGCCCAAAAGGCCGATTACAATCAAGCCATCACTACGCTCAAGCGAGCGGGGGAGGGGTTTCAAAAAGCCGATGATTGGCAAATGTATGTCACTTGTCAAAATCAAATAGGGGAACATTTGATTCGGGTGGGTAAACTGGACGAAGCCTTGGCCATTTGCCAGAAAATGGCCCAATACATTGCCAACAAAAAAGCGAAGGCCAGCAAACTGCAGGGCGATATGTTGAACGTCACCGGAGAGGTATACATGAATCGGGGGCAAAATGATTTGGCGCTCAATCATTTCCAACAAGCCCTGGAGATATATACCAAATTAAAAGATAAGGTAGGCACTGCCCAATGTTACAGCAATTTGGGGATCGTGTATAACAATACAAACAACCAGGCACTGGCCGAAGAATACCATTTGAAAGCCCTCAATCTACGCAAGTCTATTTTTGGTAACCAACATTTGACAGTAGCTGCTTCTTACAATGATTTGGGGTTGATTTACAACACCAGTGATCCCGAAAAGGCATCGGACTACTATGAAAAAGCGCTAGAGATTTACAAACGGGAAAAACAACCTGCCAAGGTGGCCAATGCTTATAGCAATATGGCGGTGATTAAGCAAAACCAACGCATTTACCCCGAAGCCCTTGATTTTTTTGACCAGGCGCTGCAAATCCGAAAAAAACTATACAAAGAAGATCATCCCAATGTGGCTTTTGTGTATATCAACATTGGGCGAGTATATGCCGCTCAAGACAAGGCCGAAAAAGCCCTGGAGTATTATGGCAAGGCCTTGGGTATCTACCAAAAAAACTACGGGGGCAAACATCCCGATATTGCGAATATCTACAATTATATAGGGGCCGTATTTGACGGTAAAAATGACTTTAAAGAAGCGATAGAAAACTACCAGAAAGCACTGATTGCCAATGTGCCCGAGTTTAACGATATGGATACCGATGCCAACCCTGGCCTGGAGCGGTATTACAATGCCGACGTACTGATGAATTCGTTGTCGTTGAAAGCGGAGGCGTTGGAGGCACGCCATTTTGGCAAAACACTTCGTTTCAAGGATTTAAAAGTGTCATTGGAAACACTCGAGAAATGTGACGAATTATTAGAAAAAATCAGACGATTGCGCACGAACCAAAGTGATAAAATTGCCTTGGGTAAAATTGGTAGTGAAATTTATGAAGCGGGCATACGCATTAGCATGGCAATGAGTGAAGTATCGCTCAATAAAAAATATTATTACCAAAAAGCCTTTTACTTTGCCGAGAAGAGCAAATCGGCAGTACTGCTGGATGCCATCATAGATACTGACGCCAAACAATTTGCTGGGATTCCCGCAAATCTATTGGCCAAAGAAAAAGAATTGAAAGGGGAGATTTCGTATTACGAACAGCAACTGGCTTCAGGTTTGGAAGCTGCCGAAGAGAAAGAATTTAGAGATAAGTTATTTTCGCTCAAGCGGTCTTATGACGACTTTACCAAGCAATTGGAAAAAGACTACCCTGATTACTTTAACCTTAAATTTAACACACTCACCGTTTCTGTACCACAAATTCAGCAACAGCTTGACGATGAATCGGCGATGTTGTTGTATTTTATTGGCCAAAAAACCAACCGCTTGTATTACTTTTATATCAGTCGTAACCGATTCAAAGCCATTGATTTACCCCTGATAGAGCGCTTTGATCAATACCTCATTTCAATGCGTAATCGCTTATATTTCCGTAGAAATTTTCAGCAATCGGGACGTATTTTATACAAGCAATTATTTCCTCAGCGCATTGCCAGTAAAATCAAAAAGTTGATCATCATTCCTGATGGACGAATGGGTACTATTCCGTTTGAAGCACTGCTTACCAGCAAGATAAGGCCCCAAACTTCATTGCGAGATTATCCTTATTTGATTAAGAAAAAAGGTATTACTTACAGTTATTCGGCAACATTGTTTGTGCAAGGCAAAGAAGATGAGCCAGCTTCGGCCAATCTGAAAGATATTTTGTTGATGGCTCCGATTAATTTTAAGCGCTTGAGCAATTTGCCTGCCTCCGAAGCCGAGGTAAAACGCATCAATCAACTGTTTACAAACAACAAGGCCAAAACCCAAATGTACTTGCTCAATGAGGCCAACGAAACTCAAATGAAGTCTAAGGAACTTAAAAAGTATCGTTATGTGCATTTGGCTACTCACGGGGTAGTAGACGAAGCATCACCTGAGCTATCGCGGGTATTTTTGGCACAAAACAGTAAAGATGATGGTTCTTTGTACTTTGGGGAAATATTTAACCTGGAGTTGAATGCCAATTTAGTGGCCCTATCGGCCTGTGAAACTGGTTTGGGTAAACTCTCTAAGGGTGAGGGGATTATTGGATTGACCCGAGCGCTATTGTATGCTGGAGCCAAAAGTGTGATGGTATCGCTGTGGTCGGTAGCCGATGAGTCTACTTCTCAATTGATGATTTATTTTTATGAGTTTTTGCTCTCGGGCAAAGACAAGTACGAAGCCTTGCGTCAAGCCAAATTAAAACTGATCCGTGAAGGAGTCAATTACAAAGACGAGCCTTTGTCGGCTTACTATTGGGCGCCGTTTGTATTGGTAGGGAAGTAGCTATTTGATTGTTTTTTTAGTGATTAATGGTCAGTGGTGAATGGTCAATTATGAATTATGAATGGATGAATTATTAATGTTTAATGATCTCGACTCCACTGCTGTTTCCTTAAGAAAAAATAACCGTGATTACTCGCTTGCCTGCAGGCGAGTGAGTGCTATATGAGGGCCTCTGGCCCGATCAGCGATCGTTAAGGAAACAGCATTAGTCCGACTCGTCAGGGTTTCGGCTAAAGCCTCAATTAGTGATGAATGATTGATCAATTATAAATTATGAATGGATGAATTATAAATAAGCAATACTTCGCAAAACTATGGACCATAGACTATGGACTAAAAACTCCGAACTCCGAACTACTAACTCCCAACTATGGACTACTCAAATTCAAGATAATCTATTTCTAGAGTAAAGTCTTTTTCTTCTTTGAAGTTGGTGATAAATCCCATACGGATAATTTTACTTAAATACTCTTCGGGAATCTTTTGGCCAGTAGCCCGACCAATACGGTATTGATCAAAATCGCGTAATTTGAAAGTAAAGGTTTCCCATTTGCCTGCTTCGGTACTAAATATTTTTTTATAATTGGGAATATAAAAACGAGTATCGGTAGACAGCGTAAACCCAAACTTGCTGCCATTGGTGCGTACCCGCATTTTTACGGAGGTAAATTTAGACAAATCTATGGACGCATACGGGCTGCGAAAAGAGCTAAAACCACCGTTGTTTTCCAGTGAGACCCTTCCTTTAAAAATCACCGAATTGTTCGTGAGAGAAGCCTCGCCTTGGGAAAGCCCACCCATGACACCATCGTTGATAATGCGCCAATCAGAGCCAAATTTTTCTTTGCCAAAGTCGAGTTTAGTTGCAGCGGGAGCAGTCATAAATAGCAGGAGAATTGTACCAAATAAAAATTTCATGATGAGTGTGTGAGATTTACAATAAATGCTAAACCAGGTGTTTCTCGAGATTGTTTTTGGTTGAAGAACATTTAAATACGTAAGCGTTTTGAAAAAATTTTTGCTCCAATGGGAATAAAACTCAAATGCCTGTTGTCTAAATTGTAAATCAGGCAAGTAAATGGCCCATTCAACAAATTAATAAACGGTAAAAATAGTAGTGTACGCCCCACTTATGACAAAGACTGAGCAGAAAGTAACGAGGGAAGCCGAGGCAAAGATGTTGGTGCAGCAAGCCCAGGGAGGCGATCAGACTGCATTTACAGCATTGGTGAAGCGTTACGAAGGGCAGATTGCCGCTACCGTAATTGGGATGTTAGGCAATACCCCCGAGGCAGACGACATAGGTCAGGAAACTTTCATCCGTTTTTACAAAGCTTTGCGTAATTTTAGGGGAGATGCCGAAGTAGGAACCTATCTTACCCGAATCGCGATTAATTTATCTTTGAACGAGCTAAAAAAACGGAAGCGTAAGCATATATTTTCTATGTTTTCGTCCAATGATCAACAAGAAGACCGTATAAAGTCTATAGCTGATGAAGACAAAGAGCACGCACGTGATACTAAGGAGCAAGTGCAGCGGGCGATTCAAATGCTGGAACCTAATTTTAGGAGTGTGGTGGTATTACGTATGATTGACGGGTACTCTACCAAGGAAACCGCGGAGATCTTGAATGTTCCGCTGGGTACGGTACTTTCCCGTTTGAAGCGGGCACAACAAAAATTGCAGAAGATTTTAAAGGAATTGAATTGACGTTACTCATGAAGAATCAGAACCAAAAAAACGAAAAACCAACCTATCAAGGGGCGTATGAGCTGCTGTTGGCTTCCTTTGACCGGGAACTAACGGAGGCTGAAACAGCCATGCTGGAACAAGGATTGGCCGATTTTGCTGAGTTACGAGCCGAAAAAGCCGATTTGGAAAAGCTGAGAACCTTGGTAGGAGAACAAACCCACGCTTTTAAGCCATTTTTTGCCGGAAGGGTGATGCATAAGATTGAAAACCTGCAGCAGCGATCTAAGGAAAAGGGATTGACGGGGTGGATGGTGCGAATTTTCCCAAAAGTGGCAGTATCGGGGCTGGCGGTAATTATATTGTTGATGGCCAGTACTTATCTGGTAGAAGGAAGCTTTTCGCTGGATACCCTGCTGGGGATTTCGGAAGTAGCGGCCGAAGATGCGGATTATTATTTGATAGAGAATTTTTAAATTATGAAAATCAGGACAATTGCCATATTGATTGCGACTTTGATTATTGGGATGGTGCTGGGTTCGTTGGGTACGGGGTATTTTGTTCGCAAGAAGGTGAAAAATATCTCCAAACGAATGCGTAATCCCGATCATTTCAAAGAGTTTATGATGGATCGGATGAATTTGAGCGCTGAGCAACAAACAGCTATTGAACCCATTATGGACGAACATTTCAAGACACGTCGTGCGTTGCGTAAGAAGCACTTTCAGGATTTGATTGAAAACGAGCAAAAGTTTCATAAAGCCCTGGAGCCTCACCTTGAGGACGAGCAAATGGTTTTTCTTAAGCGAAAATTGGAGCGTATGAAAAGGCGCTTCTGGCGCAAAAAGCGTTTTAAGCATCGGCGCCGCCGTCGCCATCATAGAGAAGATTAATTGAGAACAGCTGCATAATAGATAAAATCGCGCTCAGGAGCTTGGCTTCTGGGCGTTTTTTGATGGTTGACTAGTATCCTTTGACTTGTTACCATCAATAGACGCTGTCTCATAATATGCGCTAAACCAAATAATATTTTAATACTTCCAGACCTGACAGGTTTTCAAAACCTGTCAGGTCTAAAGTGCTTCAAAAAGCTTTTGTTTCAAAGAAAATTCTTTAGCCGCAAGTTTATGAGATAGCCTCATTTAAACATTGGTACTGGTGTAGAGAATAGGGAAGAACAGAATTATTGAAGCCAAAAAAATGAAATCCTTGCTTACTTTGGTGACTGAACAATGCAACCATTCAAAATTTGATTTCCTTCGTTATTCGACATTAACTGTGTTGAGCACCGATCCATCGGTATTTACAACTTGGGCTTACACCCTGCGATTCGTTAATCGATATTCATTTTTTAAGAACTGTATTTAACTTAATGACATTGGGCCAAAGGCCCTAAAATACTCCTTACTTGCCCAAGGCAAGCGAGTATTTTAGGGCAAATGAGGGTTATCAAAGGGGGGCAGTTTGAGGATATACACTCAGCAGAGCCCAGCAGTAAAATTAATCATTCATCATTGATCAATTTATCATTTATCAGCTTCGCCCCATTTTTCGCTTCAAGTCTGCCAAATCATCTTCAATATCCAACTTTCGAAACTCCTCTTTTAACTCCAATTCTTCTTCATCTATATCATATTCAAGCATCAAGCGAATAATTTCGGTTTCAGCCATTTCGTGGTTTTCCATTTGAGCGATTTGGGTAATGCGTGCTGCCAGGTCGGCTCCCACCAGCGATACAATCTCGTAGCCCCGCTGTACCATAGCTATCAAGGTATCTAATATTGTGCGTTGATCTGCCATATTGTTTTTGTCAGGTTATTGTCAATAGAATGATTTGAATTTAAGGAAATTATGGGAGAGTTGAAGGGTGACAAAAAGGAATTAATGTTAGTTAACATAATTTATTTGTTATTCAATAAATAACCCCTTCGTTTGCTCAAAATACTACTTTGGTTCTAGGTAATTTTTGCCTTAACTCTTGAACCACCTTTGTAGTCATAGGATTGCCTTCTAGATTGATTTCTTTAATGAATTTTGGTTTCACAAGTTGAGCCGAAAAGTCAGTCAATTGGTTATGTGATAAATCCAAGTAACGGAGCGTGAGGTTAGCCAATTGCTCAGGCAATGTGGTGAGCTGATTGTTGGCCAGTTTGAGGTATTGTAAGTAAGGCAAGGTAAAAATAAACTCAGGTATGCTTGAGAGTTGGTTTTCAAACAAGCTTAGATGTTTTAGGTCTTCCATATGGGATAAATTGGTGGGAAGCTTATTTAATTTTAGTGGGTTATTTCCTAGTAAAAGTTCAGTCAAATGTCGAATGACTACAATGCCTTCAGGTATGCTTGTCAATAGATTGCTTTCCAGCGAAACGCTTCGCAGTTTGGTCAGGTTTTGTACAGTAGTGGGCAACTCACTCAAATGATTATCCCGTAGGTTAAGAAAATCTAATTGATATAAGTTGCCAAAGCTTTCGGGTAGGGCACTTAATTGGTTTTGGTGAAGCTCCAAATGAGTAAGTTGTTGTAACTGTCCAAAGTTTTCGGGGAGCTCCGGTAGTTCATTGTGAGACGCGTCCAATGTGTGCAAATGACGCGCTTCAGCAATGTTTGAGGGCAAAACTCGCAAGTTGTTGTGGGCAATAGAAATTTTTTCTAATTGTTTGAAAATCTCAAAAGGAGGGTTTGAAAAAGCAAAGGCATTATTGGTAATGCAGAGCTCTTTGACCTTAGGAAAATACCTGTGAAAATGCTCTAAAGGCAATGAGGTAGCGGTAAACTGAATGTCGATTTCTTCCATCGTTTGGGTAAACTCAAACTCGGACAAGCTTAAGTCATTTTCTACTAAAAAATGTAGAATTTGGGCGGGATGATAGTAGTAATCTTTCAAATATGATTGAACCAAACTTACAATGTTTATAGATGGACAAAGCGAGCGATATTGAGGTTTGCATAAAATACCAATGCCCTCCAGAATATCTTCTGGAAAAAAGAAATCCTGGGTTTGCGTTTTCAATTCCTCGTGGAGTTTTGCGGAAGTAAATCGTATAAATATTTGTTGAGCAGCTTCGTGAATACGGCCCAAATCACTGTTGATAAAATAGCCCAGATAACTAAGCTCAGTCAAAAATGCCTCTTCTAATTCAAATGTTTCCATTAATTGCAGGCCCAAAAGAATGCTTTCTGAGGCATTGCTATGTAGTAATTGGCGTATTTTTTCAGTATTTGATCTTTTCATGGTTAAAAAATAATTTCTACTTGAGGCAATTGCTTGCGTAGTCGTTTGATTTTGATTTCATATATAGGGTTTCCTTTTAAATAAAGCTCCTCCAGGGACTGAGTGTTTACACAGTCTGCCGGGAAATCCTCCAACTGGTTGTATGACAAATTCAAAACATCCACTTTCAACTGTTTCAGTTTTGTAGGTACTTTTGTGAGTAGATTGTGGTTAAAGAATAAGGTTTCTAATTTGGGCAAATTAAATATAAAATCAGGTATATGGGTTAGTTTAAGACCTGCCAACTTGAGGCCTATCAAGTTTGAAAGTTCGGCAATGGTTTCAGGAAGTTGAGTGATCGGGTTTCCACTTATGTATAAAAACTGCAGTCCCTTTAATCGGGAGATACCTTCGGGTATTTGGGTCAATTGATTACGGCTCAGTTGGAGTATGTTCAGATTAGTTAAATCTTGCATAGACTCAGGTAAGTCTTTCAATTGATTATTACTCATAAATAGGTTTGTTAAACTCTGGAGTTGCCCAATCGTAGCAGGAAGCGCATGTAATTGATTACATCTCAAGTCTAGACTTGTTAATTTGGTGAGCTTAGTGATGGTTAGAGGAAGGGCTTGTAAGTGATTAAAACTAAGTTTTAATTCCGTGAGGTTTGGGAGATTGTCCACATCTTTAGGGAGTGTAAGTAGTTTGTTCTGTGCTAAGCCTAAGTGAGTCATCTGAGTGAGATGCGTGATAGCCTCAGGCAAAGTTTCTAATTGATTACCTCCTACGTCCAACCGCTTCAATTTTGATAATTTTCCAATGCTTTCCGGTAAAGCATTTAAGTTGCCATTTTTTACGCTCAACTCCTCCAGATTGTACAAAGTCGCGATTTCGTCTGGCAAAGTAGTAAACTGCCCTTGAGTCAGCGATAATGTTTGTAAAGATTTTGCACCAAGTACTGCTTTAGGGAAGCTTTCTAGATGATCAGCCTCTATATGAAGCTCAAGCAATTGGTTAAAAAAATCAATCAATTGGTCCAGGTCTTTGTTATCTTTTTTGCCTATTTGTAGCTGAGTGAGCGCTGGGAAATAATGGCCAATACGATGAATGGGAATCTTTCTTTGTAAGATACTGGTATGGATTTTTGTCATTGTTTTTGGGAAATCGAACTGGGATAAGTCCAGATCGTGTTCCACCAAAAGAGAGAGCACCTGTTCGGGAAAAAAGTCATACCGATGTAGGTACATTTGCAGGAATCGGACCTTGTTGATAATCATAAATAGTTCTATATCATCCAATTCGTCTAACAGATGGCCTATTTCTGTCGCTAAATTGAAATAGCCAGGATAAGATGCCAATTGATAGTGCAAATCTACAGGAGTGTGACTTTGAAAAATATCTTGGGCTATTTCTTCAGCTTTGCCTACTATGCTACTGAAATAAGCCACAAAACAAATCTCGGTGAGCAGTACTTCTTCCAAATCAAAAGTCTGTACCAATTGCAAACCCAGCAATACACTGTCTGGATCAATGCTTTGCAGCATTTGACGTAACTTGGCTAGCTCAGCCTTTTCCATATTTTGTAAATCTTATGAACAAAATGTATTTTTGAACAAGAGCTTGTACCGATGCATCGGCATTGTCAATTTAAATTTTCGTGTTTAGAGGGTTTTGCGATGACATTTTCGCTCAGATGCATTAAATTAACTTCGTTGAGCTTACCACAGCAAAGCTGTAGGTTCGGTTTTGAGTGAATAGTAGCACTATTGACGATAAATTTAATAATATATGAGTGGTAATGCCACGTAAAAAACCTAATACATGAGTTTTAAACACGCTCTAAACCGGGCATCAGTACCCTTGAGTCTTCAGATAAATTTATGAAATCAAACCCAAAAGTAATCTCCAGCGATGGGCGTTTAATTTACCGTTTACTTGCCGAAAACTCAAACGACCTTATTTCCCGCCATACTATCCAGGGAAAGTGTTCTTATATTTCTCCCAGATGTTTTCAATTGTTGGGCTATCGCCCCGAAGAACTAATTGGCGAAAACCCTTGTGATTTTGTGCACCCCGATGATGTAGAAGCGCTCAAAATGGCTTTTGAAGCCTCTATGGACAACAATGGCTACACTACTTTTGTGTATCGGGTAAAACGCAAAGACAATGAATACGTTTGGTTTAAAACCCTGGGAAAGGTTATAAGAGACCGTGAAACCCACGAAGTAGTAGAAATTCTTTGCGTGTCGAAAGATATTTCTAAAAACAAAAAGTACGAAACCGATATTATAGAAAGTGAGGCTCGGTTTCGAAGTGCTTTTGAATTTGCCCCTATTGGAATGGCATTGGTATCGGTCAAGGGGCGTTTTATACGCGTCAACCGTTCGTTGTGTGTCATGTTCAATTGCAACGAAGATAACCTGATTGAGGAACGGCTGATAGATTTTGTGCATCCCGATGATTCAGCTCATCTTACCTTTCATGACATTCAACAACAGATAGAGCAAACCGAGCAGGCACACTTTCAAACCGAGTTACGATTGATTACGAGTAACCAACGTATGATTTCGGCAATTTTGAGTATTTCACTGGTCAAAAACCGGGAAGGGCAACCACTGCATTACATTTGCCACGTGCAAGACATTACCAAACGTAAAGCCACCGAAGAAGCCTTGGCCAATAGTGAACGCTTGTACAAAGCCATTGTGCAAACCGAAACGGAGCTGGTATGTCGCTTTACCAAGGATGGGATTCTTTCGTTTGTAAACAATGCCTATTGTCGGTATTTCAATCAGGCGGCAGAAGATTTGTTAGGTGCTACTATTTTATTACCTATCCCAGAAGATGATCGCTTACGAATTCAACAGGCACTGGATAGCCTTACCCCCGAAAATGCGGTAGCCAACCTGGAGTTTAGGGTGGTTATGAACCAGGAAGTACACTGGCATAACTGGAGTTTTTGTGGCATTTTTCCAGAAGGTGATGCTGAAGTTATTCATATTCAGGCGGTAGGACGAGACATTACCAAGAGTAAACGCAACGAACAACAACTCATTAAAAAAACCAGTGAGCTGGAAGTAGCCAACAAAGAGCTGGAGGCTTTTTCTTATTCAGTATCGCATGATTTGCGGGCCCCTTTGCGCTCTATTGATGGGTTTGCTAAAATTTTGGCAGAAGATTATGGAGGAGTATTAGACGAAGAGGGCAAACGCTTGCTGGATATTATTTCGGAAAATAGTAAACAGATGGCCGAACTTATTGACGACTTGTTGGCGTTTTCACGGGTGAGTCGAAAAGAAGTAGAAAAAACGGTGTTTAGCATGACCGAGATGGTCAAAGGCATTGTGATGGAGTTTAAGCGCTTAGAAGAAAACCAAGCTGCCGAGGTATTGATAAAGCCCATGAACCAGATCAAAAGTGATATGGCAATGCTGAAACAGCTGTGGGTAAACTTGATTTCGAATGCCCTCAAGTTTAGCCAAAAGAGCGATGCTCCGACGATAGAAATTGGACAAACATTACAAGACGATACATACATTTATTACATTAAAGACAATGGAGTAGGGTTTGACATGCGTTACGTGCACAAAGTATTTGGGGTATTTCAGCGATTGCATCGCAAAGAAGAGTTTCCCGGTACTGGAGTAGGTCTTGCCATTGTGCATCGAATTGTAACTAAAAATAAAGGAAGAATATGGGTAGAAAGTGAACCAAACAAAGGAACGGTTTTTTACTTTACATTACCTCCCGAAAGTATCATGAGCATACCGGAGGCTTCCAATCTATAATTTGAACTCATGAGTACAGAAACTGATATATTACTGGTAGAAGACAACGTGAATGATGCAGAATTGGCAATTAGGGCACTTAGACGAAAAAACGTTTGTAATAAAATTCATCATGTGTTAGATGGGGAAGAAGCCCTGGATTTCATTTTTTCTAAAGGCAAATATGCCGATCAGCCGTTTCCGGCCAGCCTCAAATTGATCTTATTGGACATTAAACTACCCAAAATAGATGGACTGGAGGTGCTAAAGGTGCTCAAAGAGCGCGAAGAAACTAAGTTGATTCCCATTGTGATGCTGACTTCGTCGCGCGAAGAACCCGACATTCAAGAAAGTTATAAATTGGGAGCCAATAGCTATATTGTAAAGCCTGTGGCTTTTGATAAGTTTGTAGAAGCAGTCGTAGACGTAGGCATGTATTGGGTCATTCGTAATCAGCCCTTGCAATAATGAATAACTCATGTTACTTGGCTAAGTGCACAGCTTCGGCTTGTTTCTCACTACCAAATTAGTAAAATCCTAATTACGAGTAAATGACAGAATACCCAAAATAGGGTTTGAAATTGGCAGTTGATGATGGGACAGCTGATAGCCAAGGGCCAAAAGCTAAAGACCAATATCCGCCAGTCGCTATAAACTACCAAGTAACCAAACACACACACTATTTTACAACCTTGACGTATGGATCAAGCCTTGAAGATTCTATTGCTAGAAGATAACGTATATGATGCAGAATTGATTGAACGTGAATTGCAAAAAGCCAACCTTCATTTTGTGACCGAAAGAGTAGACTCACGAGATGAATTACTGGCCAAAATTCCGGTTTTCAAGCCTGATCTCATTATCTCAGATTTTAATATGCCTCAGCTCAATGCACTGGAGGCTCTGGAGCTACTCCAAGAACACCATTACAAAATCCCTTTTATATTGGTTACTGGTTCGCAAACCGAAGAAGTAGCCGTAGATTGTATTCGCAAAGGAGCCAACGACTACATTCTCAAATACAGCCTGACTCGTTTGCCTTCGGCCATCGAAAATGCGCTCAAAAATCACGAAATAGAAAAAGAGAAATTCAACGCCGAAACCAGGCTTAAGCAAAGCGAAGAACGTTATCGTTTTGTGGTAGAAAATATCAAAGAGGTGATTTTTCAAACCAACGAAGATGGAGAGTTTACTTTTTTGAACTCTGCCTGGGAAAAGATTACTGGATACACCAACCTGGAGAGTTTACAAAAGCCTTTGACGCGTTTTTTGCATCCCGACGATCGGGTCAAAGTGTTTAATTTGTACCAGCAACTATGGCACAATGAATCGGTAGAAAAACGATATGAGGTAAGATTTGAAGCCAAAAATGGTCAGGAGTTGTGGTTTGAGATCAACCCTCAGATTTTGTACGACCAAGACAACAACATCATCGGAACTTTTGGTTCTTTGCGAGACATTACCTGGCAAAAACGTTCGGAAAAGCGCTTGAAAGCATCTCTTGAGGAAAAAGACATCTTGCTCAAAGAAGTGTACCACCGGGTAAAGAATAACCTGCAGGTAATCGCTAGCATGCTCAGTATTCAGAATATGTACCTGGAAGATGAGCGAATGAAAAAAATCCTGGAAGACAGCCAAAACCGCATATTTTCTATTGCATTGGTACACCAAAAACTGTACGCCTCTAACGACTTGAGTAGCATTTCGGTAGAAGATTATTTTAGAGAATTGGTAGGCCAGATTGCGGGTTTGTACAACGACGATCAGGTAGATATGGCGCTCAATATTGAGAACATCAAACTCGACATTGACACCATTATGCCCATGGGGCTGATTACCAACGAAATTATTACCAATTCCTTCAAATACGCTTTTCGCGGCATAGACAGTCCTCAGATCAAACTCAACATTAACCGCAATATGCGTAACCAAATTGTGTTTGAGATTGGCGACAATGGCGTGGGTTTTCAAGAGCCCCCTGATTTAGATCGCCCTCAATCTTTGGGGATGCAACTGATTAACTTATTGGGAAGCCAGCTCAATGCGGAGCTTGATTTGAAAAATAGAAATGGGGTGGTGTATACCTTTGTGTTTACTGCCAAAAATCCGAAATAATTTGTAGCTTAGTATCCTCATTTATTAAGAAGTCGAGATGACTTCAAAAACTAAATCAAAAACTATGAAGAGTATTCTAAAAGGAGTATTAGCCTTGACTTTGGTTTTTTCAATGGTAGCTTGTGACCAGCTAGGCGGTAATAAGGATCAACTCATTGCCAAGTCTTGGGAATTGGATATCAAAGCCATGACTGGAGACGAAAAGAAAGACAAAGATGATGTAGGTAGTCAGTTGGTGGGGGCACTTTCTGGGTTCTTGTCAAAAGCCATTAGATTTGAATTTAAAAAAGATGGTACCTTCAATGCCAAATCGCCCTTGTTGGGATCGAGCAAAGAACAAGTAGGAAAATGGAAAATTGATGGAAGCGACTTGGTCTTAACGGTTAATGGTGAAGATAAAAAAATTGAGATCGTAAAACTAACCGATAGCCAGTTGGTATTGGGTGGAGGCGAAAAAGGTAAAGAGGTTTACCTGAAGCCCAAATCGGAATAGATAAGTATTAAAAAAAATATACATAAGGCCACTTAAACAATCGTTTGAGTGGCTTTTTTTATGCAGTTTTCTAAGCAAAAAAACTTTTGCGCAGTGTTGATGATCAGTTGCTAACATTCGCTTTTATACAATTTATCAACAAGCGAATGGCGTAGTTTTAACCCTCCTAAACGTACTATTCAACACAATATAAACCATATATTTATGATTCCATTTAAACATTACCTAATCACGGTTTTAACCATGATTATCACTATTTCTCACACCTTTGCCCAAAAGAATTACCGCGATTTCTTTAACCAAAAAATCAAAGCCTATCATGTCCCTGGCCTTTCGGTGGTCATCATTCGAGATAACAAAATAGCCTATACTGGTGTACACGGTATAAAGGCTAGTGATACTAACGAACCTGTCACTGCCAAGACGGTTTTTTCGGCTGCCTCACTCAGCAAGCCCTGCTTTGCTTACGCAGTCATGAAGTTGGTAGAAACAGGCAAAATTTCTTTGGATAAACCGCTTTATCAATACTTGCCCAACCCAGATTTTGCCCACGAAGAAAACTATAAGAAAATTACTACCCGAATGATTTTGAGCCACTCTAGTGGGCTACCCAATTGGCGCAATGGAAAACTGAAGCTCCGTTTTGAACCTGGGAAAAAGTTTGGCTATTCGGGAGAAGGGTATGTATATCTAATGAAAGTGGTAGAACATATTTTACAAAAACCAATCAATGATATTATGCAAACATTGGTTTTTCAACCACTAGGAATGTTACGCTCGAGCTATGTATGGCAAGATTCATTTGAGACTGATTATGCAACCCCCCATGATTATTTGTCTTGTACCAAGCCCAAAAACAAACCACAAAAGGTAAATATTGCCTCTTCGTTACAAACCACCGCCTCCGATTATGCTCGGTTGGTACTGGCATTACTCAATAAAAAAGGTCTTAAGTCTCGCACATTTAAGAACATACTGCGCCCGCAGATAAAATTGGATAAGTCAGAAAACCTATTTTGGGGATTGGGCTGGGGACTACAGCAAACTCAGAAAGGTAAATCTATTTGGCAATGGGGTGATAATGGCATTTTTAAGGCCTACGCCTTGGCTTATCCCGCTCGCAAGGAAGGCATCGTATTTTTTGCAAATAGCTACAACGGCTTGCGTCTAGTGCCTGATATCGTCGATTTTGTTTTTCAAGATAAAAGCCCTGCCATTGAACGTCTGGGATATCATAAACTGCGCCCTACCCAAAGAATGGTGGAAAACTTGATGTACCAAGGGTACGAAAAAGGCATACAATATTTTCTTGAGGACAATGGCTTGTTAGACACTAAAAAAATCAAAGAAAGATATGTTTACAATGCCGTACGTCAATTGAATTGGCATCAAAAATATAATGAGGTAAAACAGTTATTACAAATTACCTTGAAAACGTTTCCAAAGTCGTTTAAAGCCCATAAAACCTATGGAGACTTTTGTATGAGTAGGGGAGAAGTAAAAGAAGCGACAAAGTATTATGTAAAGGCACTGCGGCTAAAACCCAATGATCAATTAGTCACAGGAATACTAAAGCAACTACCACCCCAAAAGCAACAAGGAAATGTGACTTTTCAGTTGAGCGATTACTTCTATGCCAAAAGAGTTTCGGTGGCGGGTGATTTTAATAAATGGGATAAAACAGCGTTGCCTTTGGTAAGAAAAAACGGAATTTGGGTTGGTAAAATTGATCTAAAACCAGGGAAATACAGGTATAAATTTGTGATTGATGGCATTGGGATTTTGGACCCTAAGCATACCAATACTGGAGTGGGTGAGTATGGAACAATACACTCTATATTGGTAGTAAAATAACGGAAACAATATTTCGCTCTTGTAGATTTGCATACTACACTCAAAAATACTTTTTTGGAGAATTATATTACACACTTAAAAATAAAATCATTATGAGAAATCAATACAAAGTTTGGTTGTGCCTACTACTGCTGGTAGGAATGACGAGCTGTACTGACAAAAGCGAATTAATTGCGAGGTCTTGGGGACTGGATTTGAGCGTGGGCGTGGATAAATCTAAACTAAGCGCCGACGAAAAAGCCCGTTTGGAGCAATCAACCTCTATTTTAGAGCAATTTGCGGTAACTTTAGAGTTCAAAAAAGACGGCACGTTGGTATCCAAGAGTAGAGAATTTAGTAAATGGACTCATTGGAAAGTAGAGGGCAATAAATTGCTGTTGATTAGAGATAAAGGTAATATCATCCAAAAAGTAAAAATAGCAGAGCTTACCGAAAAGCGACTTGGGTTGGATTTCAACGATGGCAAAGTAACCTACTTTAATGCTATGAATAAAGGGGAGATACAAAAATAATATATCCAATTTTTAGGAAGTCGTTTATCGGGTAGGTTCATCTATAAACAAATATCATAAGAAGCGACTTCCAATAACGTAAAAAACAAACAACTAGGGCAGGTTTATCTATTAAAAAGGTAAGCCTGTCCTAGTTGTTGTTAGCGTTGTCTGTTATGCCAGTGTCAAATTGAAATCGATTCCCTTGAAATGCTTCTTAATATCTTGTTCAGATATTTTTTCTTTGTTCAAAACCTTTTCTCGTTGTTCGTACAACACTTTTACTACCTTTTCTATGTCTTCCAAGTCGAGCCAGTTGGTGAGGGTAAGGCGAATACCGGCACTATTGTAAGGAACACTTGGGAACACCGCGGAACTTTGGTAAAAGCCATATTCCATCATTTTTTGAGATAGCTCAAAGCAAGTTTGAGGAGTACCCGAAGGAATAAAGAAGATCGGCGTGTCACCTGCTCCCAAGATTGGCAAGCCTACGCTCAAGGCTGAGTTTTTGAATAGATTGATTCTATCCCTGAGTTGGGCTTGGAGTGCGCTTATCTCGGGCGAAAGGTGTATATCAGCAGAAGCTATAGAGGCACCTATCACCGAAGGAGGCACAGGGCTAGAAAAAATGAAGGAACTGCCACAGGCCTTAATCGTATGTTTCAGCGCTGGGTTGTGGCAAACCAACACACCTCCTATAGAGCCAAAAGCCTTGCCCAATGAAGTGCTTAAAACCATTCTGGGATGAAGCTCGGCCTTGCTTAACACATAACCTTTGCCATTGCTTCCTGTCCAACTCATACCATGGGCATCATCAATATATACATGAAAATTTTCATAGGTATCCAATAACCTTCTCAATTCAGCCAATGGTGCTTTATCGCCGTACATCGAGTATATGCCATCGGCCAAAAACCAAATATTTCGGTGCGATTTGCTGTGGGTAATAATTTTTTCTTCTAGTTTATCAACATCATTGTGCCTCACAATATCTCTGTGGCAGCCCTTTGCTCTTAATATTTCTGAAGCAACACCTACACTTGTATGTACTTGATGATCAGCTATGAAAACGTCTTTACTATTGATAAAAAGCGGCAAAAATGCCGCGTGGGCAAGGGAGGTAGAGGTAGTTACGATACAACTATGGCCAAAAAGTGCTTCAAGTTTATTTTCTAACGTTTCGAGGTATCCCAGGGTGAGAAATGAGCGCGAAGTAGGAAAGCTCGTGCCAAAGCGTTTTACCCCATCGATTGCCCCTTCAATCACGCGTTGGTCAAGTGCCAGACCAAGATAACTACAAGAAGAGAAGTTAACATGTTTTCTTTGGTTAATGGTAATCTCTCGCCCGTTATAAGATTCTTCGTTAGAGGTGAGATGGGCTACACCGAGGTTTTTAGCATGCTGCGCTACTTCATATATTTTAGAAAATTGAGTGTCTAAATGTTCTGGATTCATAAAAAGTGAAATTTATTTGATAATTGTTCTTGCTTGTGGATCCTTTTTAATAAAGTGTTTTTAATTAATTGTGTTTAATGAGCTTTTGTTAACAGCACTTATCCTAAGAGCTTGAAGCCGAGACGAGTTCTTTCAGTAAAACAGAAGTAATCAATCAAATGTAAGCACTAAATCAAGTTTTACTGGGTGTCAACTTACCAATGGTAGCTTTGAGTTTATGAATGGTTCTGTTGATTAGTTAAGCAGGACAAATAGGGCTGGGGCGAATTAAAATTTGAGATGATTTCATGTGATAATATATTTATTGAACAAAGATAATTTATGTAGCTAAATTTTGAGAGGTTATATTTCAAGGAAATCCCTTGCTAAAAAACACTTCCTAAGGCCAGCCCCCAATCTATCAAAGACCATTTGATCAAGTATTCAATGGTTTTTGTATTTTTGTTTAGAATCATTACTTTTTGTCTATGCTTATATGGAATAAAATTAAATTTTGGATGGGAATGATGGTCTTTGCTTGTTGTCTATTGGGATGTTCAATAGCCGAAGAGGATTCAGAAGCTTCCTCGGTGGTGGGCTCCTGGAAAAACTCGCACGAGGCCGAGATAGAAGCCATGACCCCTGAAGACAAGCGCTTTTATGAGAGCCTATCAGAAAGTAAAAAAGACGAAATTCGGGAAACCCGACGGGTAGTATATAACTTTCGTGAAGATGGTAGCTTTGAGAAAAAACACGGAGAAAAGATAGACAAAGGAAAATGGAAGCTAAGTGCAGATAAAAAGCAGCTGGTCATTACGTATGACGATGGCCAGGTAGATGAGCTGATTGTCAAGAAGTTGCTGAGTAGTGAAATGAGGGTAGGCAAAGAATTTGGACTCCACAAAGACGATATTATTCTGGAACCTAATTAATAATTTGATGGCCTCAGGTTGCTTTTTTGATTCGCTTCTGGCAATTTTGGTATAATTTCATCACCCAATCAAAAACTATCAAATGACCAAAGCTTTAATCCCAGTCTTTTTTTTAAGTATTGCCTTGCTGACAAGCTGCGGCAATGCAGGCAAAGAGACCAACAATACCCAAGACTCGACCCAAAGCGCTGGAGGTGAGACTAAAGAAACATCGACCAACACATCTGCTCAGATACTTGCTCAAAAATGGCAAGAATCGGCCGAAGATATGATGCCTAAAGCCGATAGTGCCAAATATACCAAGTTTGAGTTGGAACAGCTCAAAGAAGATTATAACAACTCATTTTTTGAGTTCAAAGCCGATGGTTCTTATACCATTACCCGACCCGACGAAGACCCTGGCAACGGACAATGGACCTTGAGTAAAGATGGCAAAGTATTAACTTTGAAGCCCTCGGTAGGAGATACGTCTGCAAAGGCATTGGCTGTGGAAGAACTCACGGCTAAAAAGGTGAAGCTTAAATATGAAGATGGCGCGATGTTGGTACTTATTCCAGCCAAAAGTGAATGATTAATTTACTAAAAATCAAAATATTATGTCTCTAAGCGTTAAAAGCATGCTCAGCATTTTTTTGGTTTCCTGGTTGCCTTTTTGCGAAAGCAACACCTCCGAAAAACTATTGACCAAAAAATGGAAATTTGCCTCAATAGATGAAGTGCGCAAAGCGTCGTCAATCAGTAATGAAGAGCGTAGCAAAAATACCAAGGATGAAGATGATGAGCTGACGAAAATGTTGCAAGATATTTATACCAAATCGTCGTATGAGTTTCGCAAAAACAAACAATACATTATTACCAAGCAGGATAGGGAAGACAAAGGAACTTGGGAATTTGCCAATAAGGATACACAGATTATTATAACCAACAACAAAGGGCAAAGTACCATATTATATATCAAAGATTTAACAGAGTCGAAACTGACCTTGGCCAGCACGGCTGACTCCAGTGGGCGGACCTTAACTTTGATTCCGTTTTAAGAATAGATTTAAAAATTAGTAGCAAATATGAACAGAAAGCATATGTGGAAGGTAGCAGCGATGATGTGTCTCGTATTTTTGATGGCAAGCTGTGGATTTAACCAATACGAGCAAAAGATGGTAGGGAAATGGAAGCCTGCTATTAACGCCAAAAAAGAAATTGAAAAGCGAGCTGGGAAGCATTTTAAGAAAATGGGCGAAAAGCACATCGCCAAGCTTACCCAAGGCATTGAAAATAAAACCAAAAATATGGTGTTTGATTTTAAGGCTGATGGTAAATATCAAGTACAATACGAAAAGGATGGAGAAGCAGAAACGGGTACTTGGAAGATTATCAATGGAGGTAAGGTATTGTTTATAAAGTCTGACAAGGGCAAGCAACAAAATATCACGATCAAGAGTTTAAATGATCAAAAAGCAGAATTAAGCATTAATGAAACGCAGGACTTGACCCTACTACGAACGCAATAAAGGAGGGATAGTATAGTTTTTGTAATGCCTAGAAGAGTTTTTACCGGGAATTGATATTTTACATACAATGAAGATTACCACCCAACTTGCAGTTATTTTAGTAATCGTAGCAGGGAGTTTTAGCATCAGTACTCGCTTTGAAACCAACCCCTCTCGAGACACATTCAAAGAAAACAAGGCTTTGTTACGCAAGTGGACGTATGTAATGGTGGAAGTTCCATCGGTACGGGAGATGCTGAGTCGTGCTTCAGACGCCGAAAGCCAACAAATCAAAGATCAATATGCCAAGGCATTTAAAGGCACTTACCTAAAATTTAATGAGGATAATACCTTTGAGATCAGAAAATCACCCACGGCTGTGCCTAGCAAAGGTACTTGGCGATATGATACCGATAACGACCGCAAGCTGTACATGAAAGAAAATACCGATGCCAAAGAGCAGGAAACATACATAGCCAAACTCAATCGTAAACAACTGGTACTTACCAACGGTAAGGAAGCGCGAAATGAATTGGTGCAAATTTTTTTAGTGCCTTATGAAAATTAAATGTTTGATGGCTTTGACCTGATAGAGACATAATCCGGCATAAAAAATAAACTACCCCAAAAGGAGCAATTCTTTTGGGGTTTTGTTATTTTAGAGGTTATACAAAATTAGATTGAGAGACATAAAGCCTTATGAACGAACTCGAACCCATTAACAACCAACCTCAAAATAACTTACCCGCCACCAATGATGGAGGCATAGATACTAGGATTTACCAAAAGTCAGAATTGATTAAACTGTATGTGGGTTCTTTCAAAAAATTTGGTGACTCTCAAAAAAACTACCGTACCTACGCCTTACAATACCTCGATTATCTACTAGAAAAAGAACTCTCCATTAGCGATGCCAGCTTCGACAACTTCATTGCTCACAAGGGAGCCAGTGCTTCTTATGTCTCGTATTTGCGCAAGTTTTTGAAATATTGTAAGGCCCAAAAAATTGCTTATGTAAGACACGATGAAATAAAAACTCACCCTGCAGCCAACGAACTGATTTTGACCTTTATCGCCAACAATCACTGGATCAATGAGCGCAGCAAAAATACCTATATCAACGGCCTAAACCAGTATTTTCAGTATTTAGGAGCCAACGATTGGCAAGAGATCAATGCCCGTAATGTGGCTGCATTTCGTGATTTTTTGAATAACGACAAGCAACTCAGCGCATTTACCATTAATAATTACCTGTCGGCCATTAAGGAACTGGTAAAGTATTGCCTGAAAAACTATCAAATGGGAGATGGACAAATCAAATCTCTGAGCCAGGTGAAGGATGTAAAGTCACTGAAAACCAACACCAAAAAGTATTATAAAAATGCCCTGCCCCCTGAATTGTTAGAGGAGCTCATTCAAAGTGAAGATGCCCGTTGGGCGGCTTATTGGGGGATTATGGGGTATTGTGGTTTGCGGGTAAAGGAACTTCAGGCGCTTACTCTGGCAGATTTTGACTTTGACCGACAGTCTTTGATGGTGTTGGGGAAGGGACAAAATACCAAAGAGCAGGTGAAACTGTTTACCAAGGCCAAAATATTAGTACAAGTATTTATCACCATGCAACAAGCCGAACAAGGAGGGCGATTGCCTAAAGATTTTCGCTTGTGCGAATACGCTTATCCTACCCTTTATAAGCATTTCAAAGATGCGCTGAAAAATATTGGAGCCGATGAAACCAAGTACAGTTTACACTCGCTCCGACATACCTGTGGCCAACAAATGCTGGAAAAAGGTAATGCCTTGGAGTACGTACAGCGCCAACTTCGCCACAAAAGCGCCGATACCACCACCGTATACGTCAACAAAAAGCTGGATGACCTGTTTTTAGACAATGTGAGAGAATAGCTTATTAAGTGAAAAACTAAAAGTGAAAAATGAAAAGTTGGCGCAAAGCGATGATAGGAACAAGGATTAGGGAGCAAGGGCGAAGCGTAACTAAAGGCCAAGAGCTAATAACCAATAGCCTATTCTCACATTTGCAAAACGCTGTCCTGAGCGAAGCCGAAGGAACTAAAAATTAACCATTCACCATTAATCATTAAATTAATAATTCATCAATTTATAACTCATAATTGACTGTCATATTTGCAAAAAAGAGAGGTTTCTGCTGCGCATTGCGAAACCATTTAACCATAAGCGAAGCGAAACAATAGAACAATGTAGCCATCAGCCGAAGGAACTAAAAATTGACCATTCACCACTAACCATTGACCATTAAACATTAATAATCAAACATCATTAATTCATTGATCATTAAAATGATAATTCTTCTGGAGAATCTCAATATTATTTCATAAGTTCAATTAAGTGTTTGATTATTTATACAAACTGTGAGCATGGATTGAATACCAAAAGGCAAATAGGATAAAATATGTTCCTGAATTAATCATTCAACACTCATCATTGATTATCGAAGACACATTTCGTTCAAACCCAAAAAATATTACTATGTTAAACTTGTCGATAGTGCTGGAAGACAGCGCCAGAAGATATCCCACCAAAGAAGCTTTTATTTTTGGCGATACCCGCCTCAACTATGCCCAGGTAAATGGAGCTGCCAATCAAATTGCCAATGGATTGGTAGCGGCAGGCATTCAGTCTGGCGACAAGGTAGCCTTGAGTTGCCTTAACCTTCCTTATTTTCCAATGATTTATTATGGCATCCTAAAAGCAGGTGGAGTGGTCGTACCTCTGAGTGTATTGCTCAAACGCAACGAAGTAGCCTATCACTTACAAGACTCTGATGCCAAGGCTTACTTTTGTTTTCAGGGAACTCCAGAATTACCGATGGGAGCTGAAGGCCACGCAGGATTTCAGGAAGCCTCAAATTGTGAGCACTTCTTTATGATTACCGCCAAGCCTACCGATCCATCACCCATCGAGGGAACCAAAACCTTGGGTATGCTGATGAAGGATCAATCACCTGTGATGGAGTCAGTGCAAACCAAGGAAACCGATACCGCAGTAATTATTTATACCTCGGGAACCACTGGACGCCCCAAAGGAGCGGAGCTTTCGCATTCCAATATTATGCAAAATACCCTCATGTGTAGCCGTTTGCTACAATTCCAACACCAAGACAATCAACTCATTGTATTGCCCTTATTCCATATATTTGGCCAAGTGGTACAAATGAATGCGGGTGTATTTATGGGGACGCGTATGGTGCTATTGCCTCGTTTTGATGGGGATGCAGTATTGGGATTGATGCAAAAAGAAAAGGTGACCTTATTTGCTGGAGTACCCACCATGTATTGGGGATTATTGAATTTTCAAGGAGAGAGTAAATACGATATGCAAGTGATTAAAGGCAATTTGCGCTTGTGTGTATCGGGGGGAGCCTCATTGCCAGTGCAAGTGCTCAAAGACTTTGAAGCCAAATACGAAGTGCCCATTCTTGAAGGGTATGGTATGTCAGAAGGCTCGCCAGTGGTTACATTCAATCACTTGGATCAGGAAAGAAAACCTGGCTCAGTAGGTACTCCAGTATGGGGAGTAGAGGTAGCCGTAGTGGATGAAAATGACCAACCAGTACCTCAAGGCGAAAAAGGAGAGATTGTATATCGTGGGCATAACGTCATGAAGGGTTACTACAAACGACCCGAGATCAATCAAGAAGTCATTCGCAATGGCTGGCTCCATTCAGGAGATGTAGGTATTTTTGATGAGGATGGTTATTTATTCATTGTAGATCGTACCAAAGACATGATTATCCGTGGTGGACTCAATGTATATCCCCGAGAGGTAGAAGAAGCTATGATGAAACACGAAGCCATTTCTTTAGTAGCGGTTATTGGGGTGCCTCACGACCAATATGGTGAAGAGATCAAAGCGTGTGTGGTGCTTAAAGAAGGTGTTGCCGTCACCGAAGAAGCACTCATGGCCTGGACCAAAGAGCAAATAGCTGCCTATAAATATCCGCGAATCATAGAGTTTATGGATGCTTTACCAATGAATGCTACTGGAAAAATTCTCAAAAAAGAGTTAAGAGTTACCCAAGAGAAAGTGTCTTAAAAAGACCTATTGCATACTACTAGACATTTTGGCTAAAGTTGGCCGTGAAGACACGGCCAATGACGCGGTTATTTTCATTTGTGGAGACACAAACGAAAAATGTCCAGTAGTATGGGCCTATTGTTAAACGATTAAACCTGCCTTGGCTTTGATGAAGAGTCGAGGCAGGTTTTTATGTAAAAAAATAACCTAAAACATTGAATTTACCTTTTGGTAAAGTATTTTTAATGTGCTTCAATTATTTGGTATTTACAAACAATAATTATGGATAACTCTACGGAAAACGTGACCCTTTTTGCGGTATTTATCAATGATATTCTCAGAAATTATGAGGAAAAAAAAGAGGATTATGAAGAACTATTTGCGATGACAGAAGGCCATGACTTAAGTGATCCTTTTAATAAAGTACCTATACAGTTGTATAACGATTTGTGTGCCTGGATAGAAGATAATTTGGGTAAGTTTAACTTGATAAGAGTGGGGCGTAATGTAGGAGAAACCGTGTATGACTCATTGATTCAAAATAACCTGTTGAGCGAAAGTTCAACGCCATTGGATACGATGGAAGCCCTCAAAGGTGCTGCCGAAACAATGGTACAGGATGACAAAATGCGGGGCTGGGAGATTTTGGAACATACCGATAATTCTATTATGATGCGTCGTACCCAAACCTTCAACAGTCAACTTCAGATAGGATTACTGGATGGGTTGGTACGCAAAACCAAGAAATCGGGCGTAAAAGTAGAGTATAGCAAAAAAATAGAAGACGGAGCCGATTTTGACGAGTATATCATTACCTGGTTTTGATATTGAACTTGTCTCGGCTTTTGGTAGGTAATTATGAAAGGCGAGACGAGTTCGTTCAGTAAATATTAAATTACGATTAACGAATGACGAATATCGAGGTAAGTTTACTAGACCCTTCCAACATTCAGCGTTCGTTAATCGATATTCAACATTCAGCGTTTAATTAAACACATCTCCACCATAAATCACCTCTTGCTGGCGTTTTTTGGCATATTTCCAGGTAATGCCTTGCGGAGGATTCATAAAGTTACGGTAAGCCAATTCCATTTGTCGGGCAGCTTCTTCGTGCGATACCCCTCCAGTAGCCGTTCCCAAGCCAGGACAAGCCACAATATCTATTTTATATTTACCCGATTGGTTGTGTTGTTCCACCGCCAGCAACATGGCAAACATGGCGTTGTATACATTGTCGGTACGGCTAATGCGCAGAGGCACGCGCATAGTAGGTGTATGCGCTATGTAAGGGTGTTTGGGGTTTTGAGTAGGCACAATGATAGAGGTACCCACAGGTTGTTCTCCTCTAAACCCCTTGATGATGCGTTCTTGTACCCGATACTGTAGCTCAATACCAAAATAGTTGATAATGGCCAAATCTACTCCTCCATCCATCAATCCAAAAGAATTGGCGGCGCTCACCATACAGTCAAACGCCGGGAGCTTTTCAAAAAAATCTTGTACTACCTCCACCTGGTCGTGTGGTTCAAACGCCACATGCAAAGCCGAAAATACCGAAGGATTAGGGTCTACTAAAATGAGTTTTTTCATTAAAAATTTAAGTTTGATTTGTCTGAAAGTATAAAAACGCAAAGCCTCACATAAGGTTTTGTGGAAAATAGCCACTTTTCTAAGCCTTACATATCTTTGTGAGGTTTTACCCGCATTAGCAAGGTTCGGGCTTTGTGATAGACAGGTCTTTCCCCCTCTGTTTTTGGAAGAATAACTGCGTAATTGTACCAGTTTCGGGTAGTAGAGGCCGTTATTTTCTCATCCAAGCTTTGTTTGTTCATTTTTTCCCAAGGAAACCACTGATCAGACCAGTAAATAATAGGTTTGCTTGGGTCACGATTGTCCAGGGTAAGGGTTACACTATGGTGGCCATCCAAAATCCCCATAGTGATCACTATCCAGCCTATTTCTCCATCAGCCATTTCTATGACTGCATCCCAGGTACTCTCACTTGGTTTGAAGGGAGCTTGGGATGTGTTCTCGGTTGTATTCCCTTGGGCGTTTAAAAACCAAATTTCTTTTCTTTTGCCCACAGCATTGTTGGCTTTCTCCATCGCATCCATGGTTTTCGTCATGGTACTGCCTAACTTTGTCTTTTTTCCCTGTTTGTCGTAGAGTAGCCTAATTCCTTGATTGACCGCAGTAATGCAATCATCCCGTTGCTTTTTTGGTTTTTTCTTATTGGCTTCAAAATAAGTTCTGGTTTTGTTGATCTGGTCGTCAGAGAAGGTGTGTTTTGCCATCCCCTCTACGAGGTCTTCATTGGTAACAATCCCCGATTGGCCTGCGTAGTCGTCGGTTAAGATTTTGATGGCCACAAGCTCATTGGCAGTAGGGCTCCAGTTGAGTTGTATTACTTCCAGGTGAGTTCCTGCAACAAGAGTCGCCGTTTGTTGATCATTTACTTTGGCTACAATATCTTTTTTGAGTACAAGTATTTGCGGTGAAATAGCTGTAGCTTCTGCTGATTGAGGTTTTTTTTCTTTTCTTTGGATGACTTGCTTCCCTGCTGAGGGTCTTTTCGCCAAGTTTTGTTTGGCGGCAGGTGCCCCCAATTTACCTGCCTTGGTTTGTATGGGGGCTAAGTGGCTTTGTTTGGCCTGAGGAGCTTGAAACGCTCCCTGTTTGGTTGCTTTAGGAGGGTTACTTCCTTGTTTAGCCTTGGGTGGTGGCAAACTCCCTTGTTTGGTTTGTCGTGAGGCTTTATTTGGTGGTTTTTGCTTGGAGTCTTTAGCCTTTTTTTGCTCCGATTTATTAGGTTTTGAGTATTTTGATTCAGCAGGCGCCTGTTGGATTTGTTCTGGCATAGGTTGTATGGTAAATGCGTTTTTTGACTAGGTGGATTTACTAGTTCATTGCCATTTACCTGCTTTGGTTAACCAGATACAGAAACTTTTTCCATAAAAAAAGCACCATGCCGTAGCATCGTGCTTCTTGTATATGTTTAGGTGGGTTTAACCCCGCTCATGTCCGCGCCCTAGCGGGGAAAATAATTTATCCATTCATAATTTATAATTCACCATTAATCACTAACCGTTAAAAAAAACAGACTTAACGCTTCTTCTTAATCTGCCCCGCTTTCATCCAATCGGCTTCAGCGCCTTCAGTATCGCCCATTTTTTGCTTCACATTTCCTCTTAAAAAATAAGCTTTTCGGCTTTTGGGTGCCAGTTTAATAGCCTTGTCAAAATCAGCTAAAGCCCCCTTGTAATCGTCAAGCTTAAACTTGATATTGCCTCGGGTAATGAACGCTTTTTCGTCATTGGGCTTAAGTTGAACAATTTTGTCAAAATCAGCTAAAGCCTTTTTGTAGTTTTTATCTTGATAATACAATGCGCCTCGACTAAAATAGCCCAAAGTATTGTTAGGGTCTATTGATATAGCTTTGCCAAAGTCCGCAATGGCTCCCGCATCATCACGTAGATTTTGCTTGGCATAGCCTCGGCCATTGTACACAATCACGTCATCGCCCATCAGCTTAATGGCTTGGTCAAAATCCGAAACAGCCCCCTTGTAATTTTCAGTAGCATTGCGGCAAATGCCTCGATGATAATATACTTCCTTAAATTTGGCCCCCATCTTTACCACTTGGTCAAAATCGGCCAAAGCTTCTTTATATTTGTAGATTTTTTTGTAGGTCAATCCACGATTATACAACGCATTGTCATTCCCTGGTGCTCGATTAATTACTGCAGTATAGTCAGCAATGGCTCCTTTGTAATCCCCCAACATATCACGAGCATTGCCTCGGTTATTGTGCAGTCTAATGGGTAAATTACCTTTGGTAGGACGCATCGCCAGAGCCGCATCAAAATCCCTGACGGCTTGCTTATAGTTTTTGAGCTGATAATAAGAAATCCCTCTATTGAACAACAACATAGGGTGGCGTCGAGCCTTTAAAGCACTCGAGAAAGATTGAATAGCTTCCTTAAAATCCTTTTGCGTCATTTGCACGGTGCCTAGGTTGTTCCAAGTACGTGCATCGTTGGGCATCACTTGTAGTATGGCCTTGAAGTCGCTCTTGGCTCCTTCAAAATCTTTAAGTCCCATTTTGGCGATACCACGCGCTCCCATCGCCGCTACGTCCATTTTGTTGGCTTCTAAGGCTTTATTGAACAACTCGATGGCCTTCTTATATTCTTTGGCGCGCAACTTTCGTTTTCCAGCCATAAAAAATTCCTTGTTGGGTTGAGCAAATGCACCTAGGGAAAAAAATACCCAAATCCATAGGAGTGATATTTTCTTGATCATATTGGATTGTTGAGACTTAATTGTCGATGTTTAGAGTTTAAGTTTATCTACGCGATATTTTGTCCAGTTGGACATCCGAAAGCTAAAAATTTACTTTCAGTTTTTCTAACTGTGTCATCCTCATTTTATTATAAAAAATACCCAGGAGTCAATTTTTTCTTATAAAAGTCTCTATTTCCCTCTTTCTCAGAGCCTACTGAGTTAGCCAGCACTTTCATTGATTTTTTATTGAGTTTGGTTGAATCTGAAGTATACTTTTGTTTCGTAAGGTTTATATTACAAAAAAATGGTCTTATTTCTGTCCATAGTATAAGCAACAAATATCACGAATACTACACCGCTAAGATAACCCCGAATCTTATGAAAAAAATATACTCCCTTATCATCACTACTTTATTGAGTGTGAGTGCCTATGCTCAAATAGATACCAATAAAGTTTTTTTGCCGATGGATCGCTTAAAAGCTTCCGATATTGTGGCCGGGCGAGCTTCCACCAATGTCAAGGTTGTTTCGGCAAGTCGTTCCAGCAAGAGAGTAAAAGATTTACCGGTGACCATTCATGTAATTACCCAAGAAGAAATTCGCCGTAATGGCTATGTCACACTGGTAGATGTCATGAAATCGGTACCAGGGGTTCGGGTATCACAACCTGGCTCAGGCTTAGACGGAGAGACTTTCTTATTCCGAGGGCAAATAGGAAACTACTATACCAAAATTTTAATCAACAATATTCCTATTCAGCCTAGCGTATCGGGAGGAATTGCCATCGGGGGACAATTACCCATTGCCCAGGCCAAACAGATAGAGGTTATCTATGGACCAGCATCGGCGGTATATGGGGCTGATGCTATGACGGGGGTGATTAATATTATTACCGACTCGCCTAATAGTCGCTCTTTTGCCAATGCCAATGTTACTTTGGGAGAGTATGGCTATCAGCATTTTGATTTTATGGCAGGGGGTAAACTGGGACGCAATAAAAACGTAGTAAAGTATACGCTGTATGGCAACCGAGGGAAACGCGACGACTTGAATATTCGCCATGACAAAAAAGAAGACGTAATAGGATCCTTTGACGAAAGGGTTTCTTATGAGGCAAATGTGTATAGTCCACTTAGCCATTTTTATGCATCCAATGTTGTGACTGCTGGAGCAAATAGGGTTCGCGGATATCAAGCACTGTTGACTAACAACCCAAATCAAATATTGGACAGTATTCAATTTTATTACCCAGGATACGAAGGAACATTAGACCAAGCCGTAATCAACGCTTTACCGCAGGAGAATTCATTGTTTGGAGGTCAAATAGAATATAGGGGATTTACCTTTAGTTACAATAATATGTATCGTAAAAACCACAGTTCGTTGGGGCGTACTACAGACATTTTTTCTTACACCAATCCTGATAATTTTATTGCAGATCGTATCCAGCGTTATACCCTTAGTTATAATCAGTCCTGGAAAAAGTTTTCCATTACTACCAATGCCTCTTATTTGCGTTATCGTACTGATGTGAGCTCTAGTTATGGAGTAAACTATGCGAGTCTGACCGATGGGCGAGCCTATACCTATGAGGCATCCGATGATTTTTTTCTTGAGGTATTGGGTACTTACTCTATCAATAAACATATGGAGCTTACTGCGGGTTTTTCAGGAACCATTTCCAGTAATTTACCACCCATCAACGATGCCGAAAATCCTTTCAACCCTAGTGATTATACCCCTTTTAGCACTATCAAACGCCCCCCTCATCAATTATTTGGAAATTTTGGAGATAACCCCATTATCCAGGGGATTTCTGGATATTTTATGCAGTTGTTTTACCAAAAGAAGAACCTGTCCTTGATTTTAGGCATACGTGAAGATTCCTCTACTGAGTTTGATACCCGAGGGCAGCAACAATCACGCATTGGGGCCTTTTATCCGAGGGTTGCCATGTTGTACAAGTTCAACGAGCGCGTTTCGGTTAGAGGGTCCTATGGCCGGGCGTTTAAATCTCCCAGCCCCCGACTAACTTATGGCTCACTGGCCTTACCGGTTTTTGACAACACAGGAGGGAGCAGGGTGTTAAACCCCAATTTTATCCAGTATGAAAGAGTACCCAATGAATTACTTCAGCCAGAGTTCTCTATTAGTTATGAAGCGGGTATGCGCTACAACATTAGCAAAAATATTGACCTTGACTTGATGGCTTACTACAATCAAATCAATCAAATCATCAACCAAAGCCTCATAAGATTAAGTACTACTGAGTTTGCGGCCAATGGAGTAAGCCAATTTACATTACCCAATGGAGATTTTCTGACCCGATCTCCTCAAAATGATGCTGAAAGTCGCTCCACTCTCTATGGTTTACAAGCCACATTGAGAATATCAAATCTGATTCCTTCCTTGAAACTAAATACTGATATCTATCTTAACTATGCCGAAGGAGAAGAAGTATTGCCTAATGAGAACGATGATAGGATTGCTTTTCATCGAATGGTTCCAAAGTTGATGGCGCAGATCAATTTTTCGCTGGAGCCATATAAGAATGTGTATCTAAGATTTGAAAATGTAATGATGACAGGTTGGGTCAGACGGTTTTTGCCTTTTGTTCGCGGTACCCAGTTTTTAACTGATGGATACTACAACCTGGATTTTATTGGACGTTATCAATTCAATGAGAACTTAGGTATATTTTTAAAAATCAGGAATGTATTCAATGCCCAATATGCAGGTATTGATGCAGACGGTTTGGATTCTGATCTGGTATATAACCCTCAACTGATGCGAAATATCCAGTTTGGAGCTTCTTTTCAGTTAGACTAGCAAAGAGTTAAAGCAAAAAGAAAACCTTTCCCGTGATCTTATCTTGACGAGTTGACCAGGAAAGGTTTTACTAGTTACTATTATTAGAATAATCTATTTGAGGGTAAAAAATAATCCAGCACTAAAGCCAAGGTTGTTGAAGTAATTACGATTGCCTCCCAAAGCTTCAAAACCTCCATTATAGTAGGCATTGACTTGTAGGTTGATGTTTCTCTGTAGAAAAAACTCAGCTCCTAACACACCTTGATAATGACTCAACTGCCAGGGAGAGTTTTGGGTAAACAAAGCATTGGCATCTTCTTCATCATATTCGTAGCTTACCTGCAATTTGGACATACGGCGAGCCAGAACACCTACGCCTATATAAGGTTTGATACTTGAGAAACGAGCCCCAAATGTATACCTTAGTTGCAAAGGAATATCCAATACATTGGCCGTAGTTTTTATTTCTTTGAGTTCTTCGCTGGTATTCAAATTGGGGTAGCGCTCCGTACTATTTTGGTTCGCTGGTAGGCTACTCACCTCGTGGCTAAAAGTATAGAAATCAATGCCAGTATGTAAACGCCAACGTTCTCCAAAACTCAACTCTGCTTTAACTCCAAGTGGTATGGTCAGTTCGGTTTCTCCTAAATCTATCAAAGGAGTACTTGCACCAGCAGTAACTCCCAATTGTAGACCCATATTTCGCCAAAATGCCCGCTTGGCTTTGCGTTTAACCTTCGGCTTTTTTTCGGGTATTTTTTCCATTTCCACTTGCCAGTTTTCCCGCAGTGGATCATTGCCCAGGTTAGATAATAACTGAATACTGTCTGTAACCATAGAGGCCATCAATGCTTTCTTTTGTTTCTCCGAAAATATATTTTTAGTAGTAGATGGAGGCGTGTTTCCAGTGTTATTACCCGAGCTCTTGGTATCTTTCTTACCGTCTGATGAATTGTTCGGTGATGCGTTGTTCTTGTTTTGATCATTTGACACCTTTCGGCCAGTAGTAGGATTGTATCCTTGACCACTCAGGTATTTTTGGTAAGCCTTGCCAGATACTGGCACAGGTACATATACGATGCGTTGACCACCACCAGATGCTTGTTTATTATTATTTGCCCAGGTATTAGCATTAGGATAAGTACCATAAGGAGAGCGATTCCATAAGCCTGCCTGATTGGGGTTGCCTTGATTATGGGTGTTGTTATTGGAGATAAAAATCGTATCGGTTTTGGAAATAACCAAGGTATCTACCACTGCTGTACGGGTCTTGATAGACCTAATTTCTTGTTGCATGGTTTGCACTGTTTGGCGTTGATTCCATACGAGGGTAATTAAGATCAAATTAAACAGTACCGAAGCAGCAATGCCAATGGGCCACCAGGCCGATTGCATCCAGGCAGGTAAGCTACTTGCCGCACCTCCTCCAGCGTTAGGCAAATTATCCAGCATGTTATCCAGCGCCCCCTCGTCGTAGCCGCCAGTATCCTGGAAATTTTCTAGTTTGCCTTTGATTATATCGTCAAACTCCTGATTATCCATGTTTTTTCTGCTTGTTTTGAATGTGTGTTTCCTCCAACATTTTCTTTAGTTTCATTCGTGCTTTGGCCAGGTTCGATTTTGACGTACCTGCACTAATACCCAATTTATGAGCAATTTCGTCGTGCTTGTATCCCTCTATTGCATATAAGTTAAACACCATACGGTAAGCAGGGGGCAGTTTTTGAACTGCTTCCATGATCTCTTGTTCCGACAGTTGTGAGATGCTATCGGCATTGCTGCTTACATCACTGGCATGTACTATGTCTAAATGATTTTGGTGTTTTTCGTTTCGACGATAAAAATCAATGGCTGAATTGACCATAATTCGTCGTAGCCATCCCTGAAAAGAAAGGCTATCATTGTATTGATCCAGACGGGTAAACACCTTCATAAACCCATCGTTGACAATTTCCTGTGCTTCTTCTCGATTACGGGAATAGCGGAGACACACACTGATGGCATAATTGTAAAATTGTGCGTACAGTTGCTTCTGACTCTCTCTCTTCCCTTTACGACAACCCCGAATAAGTGATTTTAATTGGCTCAATTTTCTGTGAAATTACGTTGATTTTGAGACAGCACGCCAACTTTTAAAAAATGGTTGCCTGCTATGAAAAAAAAATATTTTTTTTCTGCAAGTAATCTAGGGATAAGCTACTTAACTTTTAAGGAAATAGTTTTGTTCCTCTATACAAAAAGGATAAAAAAGCACTTTTGTACCTGATATAAAAACATGAAGTCGAGACGACTTCCATAAGTTAGACTTTTGGTACCTACTTTTAGAATGTGAAACCCACATTGGGCGACACTAAAGATAAAAGCCGTTCGGCTATGATACCTGCCAGGTTGCAAATCAATGAACATAAGCCTTGTAATCGTTTCCCTTCCGATAACCTTGATTAAGAAGGTATCTAATTTTTTTTAATTTTTTTACAAATTTTAATGCTTTGATAATCAGTGTGTTAAGTTTGTGTTTTCTGTGATCTGGAAATTTTTTTTGAAATCCACAGGCAACCATTTTTTTAATTCCTGCGTGCTGCCCCCAAACAAGATTAAAAAATGATGCATACACATCATCACAAGTTTTAATGATAGATCAAAGTAAAATCTTTAACATCATTAAATTTAAAAAACTATGAAACGAACATTTTTGGGGAATATCTTTTTATGGGTAATGATCGCATTTACGGCTTGTAATACACCCGAAAACGTAGATCCAAACCAAAACCCTGTCATTTCTTCCGGAAGTGTAGAAACCGTTACCAGCACTACCTTACCAGCGGCTGTATTGAGCAGCATTAGTCAAGACTTTGCTGGGCAAACCATTACTGAAGCTTTAAAAGAAATTGGGTCGGATGGAACAGTAATGTACACTGTAACAATGAGTAGCCAAAATGTGGCCTCTTACAACGAAATAGGTAGTAGAGGAACTGAAGTAGCCTTGGCTAATTTGGCCCAGGCGATTACAGATTATGTAAATAGCAATTTTGCTGGGAACAATGTTTCCCGAGCAGTTAATCTACTCAAAACTGCCAATGTGAACCTTACTTTGGTTCGTTTAAGTGGAAATCAAGTACTATCGTTTGATGCTGCCAATAATTTTCTGAATGGAGAAGTAGAAGGAAATGATGACGATGATGATGACGACGATTGTACAGAAACCTCTATTGCGATATCGGATTTGCCACAGGCAGCACGAGACTACATCACAGCAAATTATGCTGGACAAAATATTCAGGAAGCATACAAAAAAGATTGTAAAGGCACTATTCAATATGAGGTAGAGTTGAGCAACGATGTAGAGATACTTTTTGATGCCAATGGTCAATTTCTTAAAGAGGAAAAAGATGACGATGGTGACAATGATGATAAGGGAAGTAACAAAAATGAGGTAGCCATCAATGCTACAGATTTACCTCAGGCGATACAAACTTACATCGCTACCAATTATGCAGGCAAGACCATCGCCAAAGCATACAAAACTACGGATGCCGCAGGGGCAACTACTGGATACGAAGTAGAACTGAATGATGGTACCGAGGTGTACTTTGATGCCAACGGGGCTTTTGTAAAAGAAGAAAAGGACATAGAAGGTACCGAGACTGCCATTGCAGTGAGTGATTTGCCTCAGGTAATACAAACGTACATCACTACCAACTATGCGGGTAGAACCATTACCAAAGCATACAAAATTACAGATGCCGCAGGAACCTTGATAGGTTATGAAGTGGAGTTGAGTGATGGTACCGAGGTGTACTTTGATGCCAATGGGGCTTTTGTAAAAGCTGAACAAGATTAATAATCAAAAAAAGCCACTCATTATGTTTTTGGTGGCTTTTTATCAAAATATTTAAGACTACCCCAGTGTGGGTAACAATTCCGAAAAGAGTGAAAAAAACGTTAGGGACACGCTACCTTTTTTAAGGGTAGTGTGTTTTTTTTTGTGAAAAATATGCTAAACAATCTCACCTGTTTTTTTGTCTAATAAATAAAATTATTGACAAAGGAATAATTCCACAAGTGCAAGAGTCTAATTTATTACCTACCCTGGGACAATTACCTTATAATCTTAGTAGTGATTGATAGAATAGGCATATAATTTGACTATTCTTAACCGGAAATTGTTAGCGCGGAATATTTTGATGAGTTTTAAGCGAATACATATCATTTATTGGCTGATTTTTACTGGTTGTGTGTTTAAAATACAAGCACAAACCCGCGTAAATTCAGATAGTTTACTCGTGCTTGCCCGAGACTATGCCAAACAAGGAGCCCTCGAAAAATCCTTGAGATATTATTGGCAGATATTACGCAATTTAGAGCAACAAAAAAGCACCAAGTTACTGTCCGACGTTCAATTAGAGGTTGGAGCGCTCTATCAATCGGTTCAATTGTACCAAAAATCTCTGGAATACTTCAAAAAAGCCGACTCGATCAATACATTGCAAAACGATGTTACTGGAAAGGCAGATGTTTTGGCTCATATTGGTCAGGCTTATCAACAATCGGGTAAATACCAGGAAGCTCTCAAGTATTACGATCGCCAAGTCCAAATCTACCAACAAAACCAACAAGTTACTGCTACTATAGTGCCCTATCGTAAGATGGTGGAGTGTTATCAAAGACTAGAGAAATATGATAAGGTGCTAGCATATAATCAGAAGATTTTGGCACTAATACGGCAAAACGGTGACAAAAAAGCTGAAATAGTGACCCTTAATAATATTGGGTTTACTTATAAATACCTAAGAAACTATCCAGAAGCACTCCGAAATTTCAAAGCTTCTCTCAACGCCCAACGAGCCAGAGGACAAAATGTGGCCGAAGAAATACCTACCCGCGTAAACATTGCCGTCGTGTATCAAAACCAGGGGCGTTACGATGAATCGGTTAATTTATTGTTACAAACCATAAAAATTGCCGGAGCTGCGAATAAAACATCAGAACAAGCCCAATTATATGATTTGTTGTCCGCGGTTTACTTTAACCAAAAAGATTATTATAACGCTCAGCAATATAATGAAAAAGCAATTGCCACTGCTCAAAAAATCAATGATCAAAATACCCTTCAGAGAGCCTACGAAACAGCTTCATTGATTTATCAGTCGCAAGATGATTTTAAGGAAGCCTTGGATAGTTACAAAAAATACCTTGAGGTGAGAGATACGCTGCAAATCAATATTATGCGGAAACAACAAATTCTGGCCAACCAGGAATTTGTATTGGAGCGCACCGAGCGGCAAATCAACCTTTTGTTGGCTGATCAGGAAAACCGCGATTTGCTCTTGAAAAACCGTGATTTGGAGCTTAAAGCCAAGCAAAAGCAACTAGAACTTTTAGCCAAGGAAAAAGACATTCAAGATGCCAAGCTAAAACAAGAAGCATTGGCCAAAGCACAGGCTTTACAAAGTTTACAATTGGCCATTCAGAAAGCCGATGCCGCCAAAAAAGACAAAGAGATATATCAATTACAGGTAGATAAAAAACAGAAAGAGCAGCAATTGAGACTGAAAGCCTTGGCTGAAGAAGAAAAGCGCAAACAAATCCAATTATTAGAAAAGGATAAAAAGATAAAGGCCCTGGATATACAGCGACAAAAAGAACAGTTGGATCGTCAAAAGCAGATTGGAAGATACGCTGTAGGAGTATTTGCCTTAGGCGTTTTAGTGTTTATTTTGATCCTGTTTGGTTTGTTTAGCGTATTGCGGTCAAGACGTAAACTGGCCAAGCAGAAAGATGAAATTGAAGAGAAAAATGTAGAGCTCTTTCAGGTAAATGAAGAAATAGCCGCGCAACGTGACTTGCTGGAAGTAAAAAATGTAGAAATTGAACATATCAATCACGATCTCACCGCAAGCATTACCTATGCGCAACGCATTCAGGAGGCTATGTTGCCCAGTGTAAGCCGTATTCAAGCTTATTTGCCCGAATCATTTGTGTTGTTTAAGCCTCGCGATATTGTTAGTGGGGACTTTTACTGGTTTGCCAAAATAAAATCTACCGAAAAAAGAGAGCAGTTAGAAGAAGCCTATGCCACCAAAATGTCACAAAGCCTGCAAATGGATACCCATAGCAACAAATTGGTATTGGCTGCGATAGATTGTACTGGACACGGGGT
>DMXI01000129.1 GCA_003483885.1 Microscillaceae bacterium | reverse complement strand
GTAAAACGTAAAATGAAAAGTTAGCGCGAAGCGAAAATTAGTCCACAGTTGACAGTCAATAGTCCATAGTTTTGCGATGCATTGCAGAACAATAAGCGTAACAATGGAACAATACAACTATCAGCCGAAGGAACAAGCGAAATAATAAAAAATTAACCATTCACCACTGATCGTCGATCATTAAATTAATAATTGATCACCGCTGACCATTAGAAAAGCTTGGGTAAAAATTGAACTATCGCGGCTCACAGAAGGTTGTGTGAAAAAATATGATAGACAACCCGTTTACACAACATTTATTCCTATGAGAAAAGTAGCTATTTTAGTAGGATTACTCATTGCATTGGTTGCTTGTGATAAGGCAACTCAAAACAATCTTGGTATTGCCTCACAAGAAGCGTCTGCATCGGCTTATACTACTTCCAGTACCAAAACTGAGATCTTGGATGATGCTTTTAACAAATATTGGTATCAAGGCAAAGCGGAAATCACTTCTTACAAATTGAGTCAGGCCCGTTATGGTGAGATTCACGAAGGAAGTGCGGTTTTGATTTATGTGACGGAGCCATTTTTACCTCAAAAACAAGTAAAAGCTGATTATCCAAATAAACAAAATGTACCGGTACTAAAGCTTAATCGGGTAAAAAAATTCCTGACGGGCATTTACCCTTACTCGCTTATGACGAGTGTGTTCTCACCAGTAAATATGTCGGACCCAGCCATTAAAACCACTTTTACTTCGCAAGAATGGTGTGGCCAAACCTTTATGCAATTCAACAATCGCAAAAAATGGGAAGTAACTTCTCGCTCTTATTTTGAAAGTCATGGAGATCAGAACTTTACACTCAGTAAGGATTTGTTGGAAGATGATATTTGGACTAAAATACGGCTCAATCCAAAAAAATTGCCCACTGGAAAAACCACAATGATTCCGGGGGCTGAATTTTTGACCCTTAAACACCGCAAAGTAAAAGCCTATAAGGTAGTGTTGTCTTTGGAACAAAAAGGGAAACTGAGTACTTACAAGATTGCATACCCACAACTTCAGCGTACATTGGCCATCCAGTTCCAAGCCAATTTCCCTTACACAATAGAGTCTTGGGAAGAGGTTCAATCTAACCGTTCAGGAAGTAAGTCTTTAGTCACGAAAGCCACTCGTATCAAACGAATCAAGTCGGCTTATTGGAATCGCCACACTACTCAAGATACTTATTTGTACAAAGAATTGGGGCTTTAATAGCTTTTAGAGGTAGGTCATTAGCATTTAGCCAATGACCTACTATTCATCCTTTTTATTTAATCATTTGCATATACACGATTTTTTTGGTCTCAAAGAATTCCTCTTCAAAATAATCGCTTAGGTTAAATACCTTTTTGGGGCGTTTTACTTCGGCCAATTCTTCGGTGAGGTCACCTCCTTTGAGCAACAAGTAGCCATTTTTGAGATCGTGGCTGTACATTTTATAAAATTTATCCCGCGACCAGTTGTACAAGGTCTTCAGTGGAGCTACCGCGCGGGAAACGATAAAATCAAAATCATCGTCTACTTTTTCTACCCGCATTTGCTCGGCTTTGATGTTTGTTAAATCCAATCCAGCAATTACTTCATTCACCACTTTTATTTTTTTGGCAATAGAGTCTACCAAAAAGAACTCTACCTTGGGAAACATCACCGCCAAAGGAATCCCAGGAAAGCCCCCGCCGGTGCCCAAATCCAATACTTTGGTACCAGGCTTAAACTGAATGATTTTGGCAATGGCCAAGGAGTGCAATACATGACGCTCATAGAGTAAGTCCACATCTTTGCGAGATACAACGTTAATTTTCAGGTTCCAGTCTTGATACAACTCGTTCATTTTAAGGAATTGAGCTTTTTGCTCCTCCGTCAAATCTGGAAAATATTTTAATATTATTTCGTGGGTCATCTTGAGTTGATAATTTATAGTAGATAGTCCATCACTACCCTTTAAATGGATTATTCTCTTTCTGTTGGCTACTGTCGTACACTCGGATGGCCACTACTTCGGCCTCCGCAGTTTTGGTGTCGTTAGACCATAGTTCACAGGTCATTGTGGTTTTTCTTCCTTTTACCTCAGTCACTTTAGCCACTAGTTTTACTGGAATATCATTTGGAGTCGGTTTCAAATACTTGATGTTCATGGTACCGGTAGCATAACGATACTCTGGTTGGCTGTCCCAGGCTCGATTTCCTTCTTCTTTGTAGGCTTGCATAGTAGCTGTAGCCATTGTGTGGCAATCGATAATGGTGGCCATAATACCTCCGTTCATGATACCTTTCCAGCCATTATACTTTTCCTGCGATTGCCATACGCATACACTCTCCTCCCCTTCCCAATGACTTTTGATCTTGAGTCCTTCGTGGTTGTCGTGGCCACAGCCAAAGCATACATTGCCTTCCATTGATTGTTGGAAAAAAGGGGTTTCTTGTTTTTGGGTAGTATCCATATTTTCTTAGTTGACAGTCAATAGTCCATAGACGATAGCTAGTGAACGTCGTATAATACGTTTGGTTTGCACTCAAAATTAAGAGTTTTAGACTAGATATGCCGAATGAGGGCTTTTTTTTGAACAGAAAGCTAAAGTTGTATTTTATAAATCAATATTATGTTAACTTAAAGTTTGCACTTGTTATTGTTAACCTTTTCTATTTGCTGACTATAAATAATGAAAATTTCCTATAACGTTCACAGGTTAACACTTACAAATTATGAAATATTACCAACTCAACATTTGCCTTACTTTAAGCTTACTATTGAGTGCATTTGCCGCTCAAGCCCAATTCAAGACACAGATCAAAATGCCCAAAGATCGTAATGCTTCAGGCAAAGTAGTAGATGTTCCTAAAATAGATAAAGCCACTTACCTTTCTATGAAAAAACAAGCATACATATTTTTGCAGGGAGGTGGTAATACTGCTTATGCGTTCAATCCAGGTAATGGTAAGTTTCGTCAACTCAACGGTTTTAACAACGCCAGTAGTGTGAAGATATTCTTGGCCAATAGTGGCCTGAACGGCGTATTTACTTACAAGAAAAACAGAACAAATTATTGTTACAACCCCGCCAACGGGCGCGTATTTGCACTTGCGCAACCTGCTTCAGTTTTTGACGGCGTTCACCTACTTTCGGTAAAGTACCTCAAGACAGGGGGTAAACCTAACTTTGAAAATGGCTTGTTGAGTTATATCGACGTAAATAAAGGCCCCAAAGAATCTAATTTATTGCTACACTCCGCACTTAACAAAGCCGTGAATAGTTCTCCAAAATATAAAAGCGCCAATACCATCATCAAAGCTAACATGGTAGGACAAATCATCCGAGCAGGCAATGGCTTTATGATCAGCTTTCTTCACGGAAAAGCAGGCGATAAAGTCTATACTCGTAGTCTAATCGCCTGGATGAAAATCAATAAAACAGGGAATCGTTTACAAATTGCCCAAACTAAAATTATTGCCAAAATAGGCTCAATTTTTAGTACGTCTATGCTACATTATCGGGGCAAAACTTATGTAACTGAATCTCGCAAAAATAAAATCTTTGGTACCTATGTTTTTGACCGCAACGGAAATCAGATAGGCTTTCACAGCAAGAAACGCTTTGTAGATTTGGCACGAGAAAAAAAGGTACCTACGGCTGGAAAGTACGTATCCTTGCCTGGTGGGAAGATTATTTATAACCTGACTCAAAATCGAGTAGAGACTGGTCAACAATACCAAATCAATGGACAGGCTTATCTTTTTAATGTGAGAGAACGCTCCTACCCACAAGGTCAACAAAGCAAGTTAAAACCTTATTGGTTTTTGAGAGCGGATAAAAAGTAGACTTGCTCAATGATTTCTAAATCTTGTTATCCCTGAGCGTTTAACGGCACATTATACCAACTCTTTGCAAAAATCCATACAATTTACGTCAGCTTTTGTTTAGCTGAAAACGCAGGGCTCGCCTGTGGCTCAATGCTGTTTCCTTAACGATCGCTGATCGGGCCAGAGGCCCTCATATAGTGCTCACTCGCCTCCAGGCAAGCGAGTAATTACGGTTATTTTTTCTTAAGGAAACAGCAGTGGCCTGTGGCTCGGTTCGGCCTTACCCAGTGGCCGTTAAAAACTTGAGTAACGGAGCCGTCCCGAAGGGCAGCGGATTACTTGTTTGAGCGTAGCGAGTTTAATCCGTTGAGGCGTAGTGAAGCAAGTTTAGGCAACACTGGGTACAGCCGCGGCATTTTTTGGTTCGTTTTTTTTGCTGAAGAAAAAAATGAACGGCTTTACTGAATATGAAACTTAAAGCTTAAAGTCAACTTGGTACTGTACGGGTTTTTAGTAGGGTTTAGTATTATTTAAGCACTAGGATATCAAAAAACCCTGGCAAGCCAAATTTTGCCAGGGTAAAGTATAAAACCTCATTTATATCAATTCAACCACTTATCAGTTCTTCAGTTCCTTTTATTTTAATTTCTTTCTCTCTAGCTTTTATTTCATCAAATCGCGCTAAATATTTTTCGTGATTGGTGCTCATCCAGCGGTCCCACCAATTGAAATATAGTCCGTAGTTTCCTTTGATCAATTCATGATGCATATTGTGGTGGGTGGAGGTGTTTTGCCATTGACCAAACCAATGTCTTGTCCAGTTTTTAGGATAAATCTCATACCCCAAATGGCCTATTACATTAAGCGTCATCATCGTGAGCAAAAAACTAAACAATACCAGCGGATGCAATGGAATCGTGAATACTAATAAAGGAAAAATACCTGCTTCTACGATGGCCTCGAGTGGATGGAAAGAAAATGCCGCCCAAGGTGATGGATTATGTGATAAATGATGGGTACGATGCATCAAACGATATAGCTTACGATGATGCATCATTCGGTGTGTCCAGTAAAAGTAAGCATCGTGAATAATCAGGGTAAGCGGAAATGACAATACCAGATAAGCCCAGCCATAATCGCCAATATTTTGATAAATCTGGGTGTATGCTTTAAAGCTGATAATGATTAAGCCAATGAGCGAAAAAATTGCCATAGTAGACAATGAATATTTGACTTCTTGCCAATATTGTTGGCTTTTGGGCATTCGTTTTTGGATGCGTCGATGGGTCCAGTATTTTTTGCGTACTACGTAAAATATCAAGAAAAAAATGCCGGCAATCAATAAATACCGCAACACGATGACTGCCGTGATTATACCCCAACGGGTGTACCATTCTAAAGCCAATAAAGAAGTCATCATGTGAGTAAAAGGTTTATGAATGAGCAATATTCTTTACTCTAATGAACGAAATGGAACGGAATGGTTCAACAATAATCAATCAACCCGCCAAAAAACTGGGTCAACTGCACAAATTCATCAGTCAATTTTCACCTCGATTATTGGTGCAATATCCTCAAAGTAAATACACCATTACTTTTTATACGATCAAAACCCACAATATTTCTTCAATAGCTGATCTGCTTTTTTGTAGCCTAACAGGTTGGCTTTTTCCCAATCATAACAAGCCGATACTTTCTCTTTGAGGTTGTAATGCGCCCATCCTCGGTTGAGATACAACATAGCACTTTCATATCCCATAGAAATGGCCTTGTTGTAATCTTTCAAAGCTTCTTTATGCTTACGCAAACGCGAATAACAATAGCCTCGTAGTTCGTAAGCCTGTACCAAGGTAGCATTTAGGCTAATGGCACGAGAAAGCTCAGCTACTGCCGCTGAGTACTGTCCCTGACGTCGCTTGGCTTGCCCAGATAAATAGTATTCTTTGGCGGTTTGCGCCCAGAGTTCGGTGGTGATGCTGCAAAAGCTCAAGACCAAAAACAGCCACCCAAATAGCCTGGGTTTTAAAATAAATTGTTGCTTCATGATGACACGTCGATTAGTTGGTATTCCGTAATAGTTGTCAAAGAAGTTGTTCTAAGAGCTTATTTAAAATTCATTAATCAGGTCTTTTACGAGCCTTTTTTGATTATATTTTGTCAAATTTAGCCAAAGGCAGAGCTCGCCAGAGGCTCGGTTATCAGCAATAGCTTGCGTCCC
>DMXI01000462.1 GCA_003483885.1 Microscillaceae bacterium | reverse complement strand
ATTGAGAAAAAAAAGAAATCTGCGGTTGTCGGGGAGTTGTATTTTGGAAAGTAGGGGTGCGTACAAAACTTTTTTTGCCCGAGGCTAACAGTTTGCTAACACTAGAGGTGGGTTAAATATGAGCGATATTACTTTATATTGTTGAGTGCAAACAATCTTGCATTGTTTGAATGAACTCGAATGTTCTTATAAGTGAAAATAGTCGGAAACAGTTGTTCTTATAGAGCGACTGTTTTTTTATTAGAGTCTAACACATTGCTAACACTTTTTTAGGGGTTCCTTCGAGTTTTATCACGTATTTTACATCACAGTAGAATATAAAGATTTTCCTCTATTAGTTAATGTTCTCAATAATTAGTGAAAATAAGCCAAAACAGTCATTCTGCTAGAGTGGCTGTTTTTTACACTAATCAATGCTTAACTAATGGATAATACACTTCCTTCCAAGCGCATCATACGCATGCGCTTACAAGATCTAACAGAATAGCCGCCTTACCAGGGTGGCTATTTTTTTTGCACCAACAAGCCAACGAGTATACACTTAGATGTTTGATTCATAAGATTTTAGCAATTCATCTCAAACCTGTCGATACAATGGGGATTTATCAAAAAAAACATTTATTTTGGTTGTAAAGATCAAAATGATCTCCTAAAAGTCGAGATGACTTCTTATGCAAATAAAACTATACAACGACTATGAGTGCCCTAAGAACTGTTTCAGTTTTGTTGATAGTAGCAGGCGTGCCATTGCTGCTATTTGCCCAGCAAAGCCCAAAAAAAGAGACACCCATTGATAGCTTACAGAAAGTCTTGACCCAAACCCTGAACCCATCTCAAAGGGTAAAGACTTTGATTGCTCTGGCCAAAGCTCAGGGTAAGAAAATGGCCAAGAAGGCCCAACAAAACCTGGAAAAGGCGAAAGAAATAGCCGAACAAAACAATGATAAAAAGGGCATAGCCGATGTGTACTTTCAATTGGGGCAGTTGTGGAGAGTTACCCAAAAGACCCAGCCTGCCAAGGAAGCTTTCGCGGAGGCTCTCAAGCGCTATCGCGACCTACCTGGTACGTTTGAACAGCAGGGAGATGTACTTTATTATACCGGGCGGGTACTGAATGACATACAAGCGCCAGATTCTACCCGGGTGTTGTATGCCAAAGCCATTGAGGCCTACCGCCAAAGCAAAAGTGTAGAGAAAATTGCAGAGGTGCACGTAAGAGACGGCCAGTTGCTATACACTAAAGGAGATTATTTAAACTCTATTGAGAGCATTCAAAAAGGGCTTAAAATTTACCAAGATCGTAAAAAACGGAAAAGAGAAGGGGCCGCCTTAAATGCCTTAGGGTCCGCATATTATTTGATGCGAGATTATGAAAAAGCTTTGGAGACTTACAAAAAATCGCTCAAGGTAAACCTGGAATCCAATAATGTTAAATTTCTTCGGAGCAACTACAACAATATGGGGCTGTGCTATATGCGACTCGAACAGTTTCCAGCAGCTTTGAAAAATTTATTGGCTGCCGAGCAAATTGCGATCAAGCAAGGCAACAAAAGCACCATAGCTACCGCGCGTAATGGTATAGGCAATGTGTATTTGAAACAAAAGAAACTAGATTCTGCCCTTTATTGCTACAAACTGGCGGTGCGTTTGGCCAAAGAAATAAAAAGCACCTATGTGCAGCCCTTTAGCCTCAATGGAGTGACCAGGGTGTTTGTGGCTATGCAAAAACCCGACTCAGCGCTAAAATATGGCCTGGAAGCACTCAGCATTTCGCAAAGAATAGGCAATAAAAACACTGAGCAAGATGCCACTGAGCTATTGGCCAGGGCATACGAGATGAAGCAAGAATTTGCCCTGGCTTACAAGTACCACAAAGCTTTCAAACATTTGAGCGATTCGCTGGTAGACGAAGACAAAATCAAAAAAATTACCAGCCTGGAAAACCAATTCACCTTTGAGAAAGAAAAACAGAAGCAGTTGCTCAAAGAGGAACAGCTGAATAGTGATCTAAAACAACAAAAACTCCTGAACCAAGCTTTTTTAGCAGGCATTCTGCTGGTGATGGTGTTGGGGTTTTATATCTATCGTAGCTATCAGACCAAGCGAAAGGCCAACCAGATTTTGTTGGAAAAAAATAGCTTGATCACCCAACAGAATGATGAGATTTCGCAACAGGCCGAAGAATTAAATGCTACTAACAATCAATTGGTAGAGTTGGGCGATTTTAAAGAAGCAATGATGGGGATGATCGTACACGACCTCAAAAACCCTTTGAATGTGATCATTGGGTTAACCAAGGGCAAGTACAAAGCTGAGCATCAGAGCATTGTGCATCAATCGGGGCAGCGTATGTTGAACCTGGTATTGAACATTTTGGATGTGCAAAAGTTTGATGCCTCAGAAATGGAGCTACAAACCAAGCCTTTATTGCTCGAGTCGTTGGTGCACACCTCAGTCAAAGAAGTGGAGTTACTACTCCTGCAAAAAGGCCTGGGACTTGAGATTCAAGTAAGTGGCCAGGACTGGATTAACGGCGAAGAAGAACTCATCGTGCGGGTGGTCACCAATCTATTGACCAATGCGATTAAATTTAGCCTGCAAGGTGGCACCATTAGGATTAGCAACGAACCATTAGATACTGGCAAAGGAGCCGCACAAACTAAAATATGGGTCAAAGACGAAGGAGTCGGTATTCCGACTGATCGGTTGGATACGGTGTTTGCAAGGTTTGGCCAGGTAAAACAGAAAAAGTCAGGTGGAACTCGCTCTACTGGGGTAGGGCTCACTTTTTGTAAATTAGCTGTAGAAGCTCACGGAGGTGAAATTGGTGTAGAATCTACGGAAGGTAAGGGCGCCTCTTTTTGGTTTACGCTGCCCTTGGATGTGAACCCAAAAAACCTCACCGTTACTGATGATTCATCAGCCAATGAAGGAATCCAAAGTACAACAGTTTCCAACAATCATTTTACTAAAGAAGAAAGAGCTTTATTGCAGCCTATTTTGGCTGATTTGACTCAATATGAATTTTTTGAGTTTAGCAAAATCAGGGCTAAGATAACGGAACTAGACCAGTTTGAAAACGACAAAATAGATACCTTAAAAGAACAACTAAACAATGCTTTGTTGGCGATGAACGAGGAAAGGTTTCATCAACTGGTAAAAAGCGTGTAGTTTGGTTACCTCTTTGTTGTGTTTGAGCAAAGCCTGCTGGTGACGTTGTACTTAAATATCTGCAACAGTGGAAGTACAAATAGATAGATGAAACTACTAATTTTAGGAAAATTGTTAGTACAACCTTGTATTATTTATATTATTTAGCTATTCTTCCGATTACCTGACAAATCATTGGAAAACTGTAAGAAGACCTGAACGTATGGCGTTTATTGCTAAGCTGCTACTCAAATCAAAAATATTTAGTCTGGTGTTTACCAGCTATTTGCTATTTTTTGTGCTGGATAGTGTAAAAGCCCAATCCCCCGTGTGTATCCAGGTAAAGCAAGCGACAGCCATGCAGATGATTGGCCCCAAAATGTGGATGTTGAAAGATCAGACAGGCCAACTTGATTTTACGCAAATTTTAGCGCCTCCACAGCAGCAAAAGTTCAAACGTTTCGATAAAAAAATATTCAATACCCCGCCTGACAATAGCTCATATTGGTTTAAATTCTCCGTTCAAAATAAAACCAATCAATCCTTATGGTTAGAAATAGGTCATCCTCTGCGTACCTGGTATGCCGACTTATATGTATCGTTAGGACCAAATAAATATGCTAAACCACGTTTATTAGGGAGTTTTAGGCCCAAAGAAAACAAAGAGTTTCCGGCAAGTTATCATTATGCCTTATTAGCAGAAAAAGACGATACTACCCAAAAAACCTTTTACCTGCGTTTGTCAGGCAAGTTTTCCAAGACCCATGTATTTCGGGTGGGTTCTCATCAGGCGGTTACTCAACAAGCCAACACCCGACACTTTACAGCCATTGGCTTTATAAGCCTGATGCTTACCTTGGCGGTCTATAACTTTTTTTTGTTGGTCTCTACCCGTAGCAAAATCTACTTGTTTTATATTTTGCATCTGCTGACTTCCCTGGTAGGTGCCTGTTGCTTAAGTGGGTTTCCAATATTTCGATCTGTTTGGTTTATTGAGCATTTTTTTGTGTGGTTTGGTTTTAGTTATATTTTTATTACCCTATTTTCCATTCACTATTTACAACTACGCACCCATTTGCCTCGTTTCACGGTCTGGCTATGGATTATCAATGGTTTGCTGAGCGTGTTTTTCCCTTTGCTCAATTTGTTCAAGCTGGTAGATGTTACTTACATAGGGTTGCCTTATCAATTAGTGGCTTCCATGCTTGCATTTAGCTTGTTGTTTTGTGGTACTTATTTGTGGGTCAAAAAACACAAAGTAGCTCATTTTTATGTCATTCCCTGGAGCTTAGCCATTATAGGTACTTTTTTTTATATGCTGGCCAACAGAGAAATATTACCCATCAATTTTTTCACAGAGCATTCTATCCTTTTTGGCTACGCCTTAGAGGCATTGCTTTTTGCATTGGCCTTAGGTAATCGTTTGAATACCTTACAAAAAGAAAAGGAAAAGACTCAGAAAGAAATGCTCGAGTTGTTTAACAACCAAAATATTTTGTTGGAGCAAACCGTAGTGGAGAGGACTAAAGAGTTGGAAGAAGCCAATAAAATGCTCAAAATGAGTAATGAAGAACTCACCCTCAATCAAGAAGAAATCGCCAGCCAACGCGATGTATTGGAAACTCAAAATCAAAAACTCTCTAGTTATAGCAACCGAATTGGTAAAAGTTTTTTGGCGGCCAAACTCATTCAGAGCGCTATATTACCCGAGCAAGCCACCTTTAATGAGGGTTTTAGCGAGCATTTTATCATTTATCGCCCCAAAGATGTGGTATCGGGCGATTTTTACTGGGTGCAAAAGGTCGGAGAACATCTAATATTGGTGATTGCGGACTGTACTGGACATGGAGTCCCAGGCGCTTTTATGACGCTGATTGGTAAAAACTTATTGGATAAAATTATTCAAATTGATCAGGTGACTTCCCCCGAAAAAATATTGCACCAGTTGCACCAAGAGGTGAGGATTGCGCTGCGGCAGGAAGCTACCCGACACAACGAAGCTGGGATGGATGCCACCATTGTTGCCATTACAGCCTCAGAACCCGATCGTTTTGATATACATTTTGCGGGAGCCAAAAATAATTTGTTGTATATGATACCCCCTCAATTTGTATTGGAAGAGATCAAAGGGACCCGTAAATCGATAGGAGGGGTACACCACAACGAAACCAACTTTGAGAAACATTCCTTGACTTTGCCCAAAGGAAGTTTGATGTATTTTGGGTCAGACGGCTTGGCCGATCAGAACAATGATGCGCTTAAGAAGTTTGGAAAGCAGCGCTTGAAAGACTTGTTGCAGGAAAACTACATTTATAGCTTAGAAAAACAAAAGCAGCTCATTGAGCAAGCGTTAGAAGAGCATATGCTGAATACTGATCAACGAGACGACATTATGTGGATAGGGCTGAAGTTGTAAATAATAGAATGGCATAAAAAACGAAACACCGACCAAAGATCGGTGTTTCATTAAAGTAAGGCATAGTTGACTAAAATTCCTTCGAAAAACTTATTTGCAAAGCTGATTGAACAATACTGTTTTGTGGTCTATTGTTCTACTTGTTTTATGTTTTGTAAGGTTAAAA
>DMXI01000639.1 GCA_003483885.1 Microscillaceae bacterium | reverse complement strand
GTGGTATAAAAAAGAGTTATTTCAGAATGTTCTCCGTTTGGTAAGGCCTTGTAAGAATCAAGCAATAGTATTTCTGTTTTAATATTTAAAGGCTTGAGATAGCTTTGTGGAGCAGCAAGTTCGCGAACTTGCCAAACCGTTGCCGGATCGTTACCAAATTTAATAATGTCTCCTTTTTTCAGTTTACGAGTACCCTTATGCAGAAAATCACGATTAACCAACGTTCCATTTCTACTTTGATCTTTGAGATACCAATGCTTTTCCCGCCAATAAATTACTGCGTGATTGGTAGATAAATCCGTACTTTTTGTAGGGAAGCGAGTGGTTTTCTCAGGGCTTCTTCCAAAAGTATGTTGAAAATGAAGGTACACTATTTCCTGGGTCGAAAGATTGATAATGGTTGCCATACTTGTACAATTAAAGGATCAATTTATTGCCTGCTAAAATTAAAGTAAATGCCGGAATATTTATATTTCCTTAGGTTTCACCCAAGATAAAAGGGCTAACAAGGAGTACAAATGCCACTTTCATTTATGCAAAGTTTTTTATTAATTTGAGAAAACCTGTTTATCCTTCGTCTTCAATATGCGCCCTCATGAAAAATGCAAGCCTCTATGTCGTACTCATTTGTATGCTATTAGCCTGCAAGCAAAGTCAACAAAAACAAGCATTAGAGCAGCCACCTGGTTTTTATCTGACTCCACAAGTGGTTCCGCTTAACCTTCAGGGTGGCTACAAAATCAATCCCATTACAGGAGATAGTGTAAAGCCATTGCTTACCCGAAAAGGAGACACCATTGTTACTGGAAAACCCATTCCATTGGATAGTCAAGTAGTTTGGCTGGATAGCATGCCTCCCCCAAAAACAATCCCCGTTCAAGGCAAGCCTCAGGTTATCCGAATCAATACTCACATTCGTAAAGCTGGCAAACCTGAGCTGGTCATTCCCGCGAAAGATTTACTCATTCCCCCCAAGGACACCAATTTTGTTTTAACCAATCACAAAGGCGATACGATTCCTACAGGGGTTCCCATTCCTGTACAAAAACGAGTTGTTCCAGCTAAACAAGTTAAGCCTGTTGTTACATCTCCTTTACGGTTAAAAAATGATGCAACCCATCATTTTGAATACCTGAGTATAACAAATAACACTAGTTTAGATAATTTATTAATGGATGAACAAGGAAACCTCTGGACTGGTGCCTCATCCAAAGTTAGGAAGTATAATGGTTCGTCAACTCAGTTTTTGACTAATACAGAATGGATTGAAGAACCGATTGCAAGAGCAAATTCAACCGACAGAGGAGGGAATATATGGTTTATTACGAACACAAGCATCATAAAATACAATGGTCGTAACTTTACTTATTTCTTTCCTGTAAAAAAAGTGTATCATAATCCTCTTGCTAAGGTTTCCATAGGCTTGAACAATGATATATGGATAAGTTCCTTTAACAAAGGGGTTGTTAGATTTGATGGAACTTCTGTCTGTCATTATACAATTAAACAAGGACTGGCTTCTAATAATATTTACTCTGTCTACAATGATTCTAGAGGTAATACCTGGTTTGGAACCTCTAAAGGAATAAGTAAATATGATGGTCATTCCTTTACAAACTACGAATTAAATAAGAAAAGTAATATCTTAATTACAGCTATAGTAGAAGATTATAATGGAAATATATGGTTTGGAACCTCTAAAGGTATATGCAAATTTGACGGAAAATATTTTATCTGGTATACAGAAAAACAAGGAGTAACATCTAAATTTATTACTTCACTCTCAGTAGATCAGAATAATAATCTTTGGATTAGTAATAGAAAAGGGATAAATAAATTTAATGGGGTTAATTTTGAAAACTTCACCACTAAAGAAGGATTAACTAGCAACTTTATAAGTTCTGCAATAGGAGATTCTATGGGTAACCTTTGGCTAGGAGCAGGTGATAAAATTATTAAATATAATCCGCAGTCATTTATTCATTATAATAGTGATCATAAATCGATGGCCATTAACACTATCTGCGAAGGTAATCAAGGCAATATTCTGATAGGAGGGTTTGAGGGGTTTAGTCAAATAACAGATACTACCATTACTTTTTATAATAGAGAAAATGGGTTACCAATTAAATATAGCTTTGTTAACGCCTTAACTGCGGATCAACATAATACAATGTGGTTTGCTATAAGTGGAAAAGGATTGGTTAAGTTTGATGGGGAAAAAATGACTCATTTTACGACTCAACAAGGTCTAATAAGCAATAATATCACTTCACTAATTGGGGATAAGGCTGGCAATTTATGGATTACTACTTGGGATGGTATTAGCAAATTTGATGGTAAATCTTTTACGAATTATTCTACTACTCTATCACGAGATTTTGTCACTGGGGCGGCACTAGATAAGCAGAGGCATTTTTGGGCAAGCATTAGGTTTGGTGGTGTTGTCAAAATCACTGATAAATCTTTGACTCATTACTCTATGAAAGAAGGGCTACCAAGCAATAATCTTCAACTTTTGAAAGCAGACAAAGATCCAAAAGTAATATGGTTAAGTCATGAAGATGGGCTAATCAGTTTTAATGACACCTTATTTCATCATTATGCAACCCAAGGCCCCTTTCTGTCAATGAATAAAGATCAGCGTGGTAATTACTGGCTTTCTAATAATAATACTGTTTACAGTTTTATTAAGCATAAAACACAAAGCAATAATTATAAAATGTTATCATTTGATGAGTCAGATGGTTTAAAAAAACGTTATGGACGGGCGCAACTCATAAACCAGAATCAAAAACTCTGGCTAGGTCATTTTAAAGGATTCACAACGCTCGATCTCAACAAATTTACTGTCCCTTCTGCCAAACCCAAAGCTCGTTTAGAACGCATAGAAATTGACGGGCGGTTTTTGGATTTTCATCATTTGGCTGATAGCACCAAACAACGTTTACAGGCACGTTATGACAGTGCCGCGAGGTTTTTCAATTACCCTGTCAACCTGAGTTTACCTTATGACCAAAACCAGCTTACCTTTCATTTTTCGGCCATTGAGTGGCGTGCTCCCCACAAAATTCGCTATAGTTATCGCCTCAAAGGATTAACTAATAAATGGAGCGAACCCTCGGCCAGCACAGTTGCCGATTATAGAATTTTACCCTTGCCTTATGGAGATTATACTTTTCAGGTATGTGCGGTAGGGCAAGCCCAGGAATGGGGAGAAGTATTCGAGTACCACTTTACGATTCGCCCCCCTTGGTGGTATACCTGGTGGGCCAAAGCTTTTTATGCCTTGATTGTGTTGATGACCATCGGGGCTTATATTCGTTGGAGAACCGCAGGTTTAAGAAAACGACAAAAGCTACTCGAACAAGCATTGATTGGACCATTAATCGCAGGCTATAGGTTGCTGGAACAAATTGGCGAAGGGGGCTTTGGTCTGATCTATAAAGCTACTCAACTCAATACTGGGCAAACTGTGGCCATTAAAGT
>DMXI01000463.1 GCA_003483885.1 Microscillaceae bacterium | reverse complement strand
TTTTTTCAGGACAAGACACTTACTGGAATACTGACAACATCAATAAAAATGAGGGGAAGAAATTCACTAATTCTGAACACCCTACCTGATAAGTTTCGAAAACCTGTCAGGTCGGATGTTCAAAATTTCAAAAAAGCTCCCCTAGTTTTTGTAGCCTTTTTGGGTTTCAAAAATTAAAGAAGGCTCAGTTGATAGAATAATATATCTATTTGAGTTCTATAATAAAAATGGCTGTTGTAAAATACCATCAAAAGCCCGTCTCTCGGCCTCGCCCCACATTCATCGAATGTGGTCGTCCACTCGGGGAGAAACCGTCGCGGAGAAGCTACCGCGAGTAACGTTCCTCCCTGGATGGGGAGGTTAGGAGGGGCTTGGTTAATGCTTAACTTCTTTGATAAAAACATGGGAAGAAATTACCTAATTCTGAACACCCTACTTGTCATGTCTAAAATTTCTAAAAGCCAATTTATAAGATAGCTTTGTTTATTGATATTCTGGATGCTTTTGAATGAAACGCTGCAAATTACTCATAGCGGTTTTACGCACCCGATTTTGAATCATAGGTGTCCATCCTAATAGATACCCCATAGGTCCCAAGGCCATTTTTGCCCAACGATAAAGATTAAAAGTATCTTGATGATCAACAATTTTTCCGGCTTCGTTGAACCTAAACTTAGCATCTATCACATTGTGCACGGGCCGCCCCGTAGATGAAAATAAATATTTCGGCTCCCAATGACAGCTTCCGGTTTGCCCATCAGCCTTTACCTCCGAAAAATCCAACGTGAAATCTTTGGCTCGAGTGCATAACATATGCCACATGGCGCGGGTTTGTTTGCTGTCCAGGTTTTTGAAAACGGCATCGCTAAAGGTGACTTCCTCCGCATAGCAATCGTTCATGGTCGCATAATCAAGTTTATTGAAAGCTTCGTAAAAGCGGGTAATGGTTTCGGTATGGGTAGATGACATGTAAATTTAATTTTTAGCAGTGAGTGATTTAGATCTCTTGCGAAACAACAAAAAACGAGGCTAATTTTATACAAAATCGTTGAAAATCAAGAAAATAATCATCAACCAAGCAACCAAAAGCCCCAATACAGTCATAATCACTTGGTTTCCTTTCTTCTTGGCATTTTTTAGATCATCTTCGTTTTTTTGACGAAACTGCTCCTCACGAAGCCTTTCCTGGTTACGTTTAAAAGCTTCCTGAAAGTTCTTTTTTTGGTTCCGTTGTTCCTCAATCTTTTCTTTTTGGTATTGTTGATGAATCTCCTTTTGTTTTTTTAAAAACGCATTGCGAAACATGTCAAACTTCTCCCCCTGTTCTTGTGGGGTACGAGAGGTAAAACCATTTTTTTGAGGGCGATTTCGTTGGTTATGCGGGCGAATATTACGTCGATCACGAGTAACATGCCTCATTTTTTCGGCATACAAATAAATAAACTGCTGGTCATAAACAGCCTTTTCCTGCACATCGCTCAGTATGCGATAAGCCTCTTGTATTTCTCTGAATTTATCGGCCGAATAGTAGGGGTTGCGCAGATTTTTATCGGGATGAAATTTCTTGGCCATGGCATAATAGGCGTTCTTAATCTCCTCCTCTCCTGCACTAGAGGGGATGTTTAAAATTTGATAATAATTTTTCATAAGATTGATTCAAATCTGCACTCAGATACGCCTAAAATTGCGCGGTAATAACCAAATATAACCAAAAGTTGGATAAGATTTCTGGTAAGGACTGGGTAAGCATTGTTTTTTTAGTGGGTAACTAACCTTACCTATGTGGGTTTTAGCTAATTTTGTGCTAGAAAATAACGCTCGTATGCTATATCAAAAACAACTGAATCAATTACTAACTGCCACCAATGAGCATTCGTTTACGCTGGGTCTGGAAATTTTAAAAGGAATGGATCCAACAGAATACGAACGTTTTCTGGCAGATTACGAAGCTTTATATCATTTTTTCTTTAACTCCAAAGATACTCCCACTCTACCTACTCCAGCCCAGCTAGTACAGCTCAATACTCCAGAAATGATCGTTAGAAATAGGTATAGAAGAGTGGGTGATTTACCTGAGTGTATTCATCGCTTGAGCCATATTACTAAACTGCACATAGATAATTTTCAATCATTAACTTTGCCTAAAACCTTGGCAAAACTCGAGCAACTGGAAATACTTATTATTGGACGTACCCCACTTAGTCATACCGAGTTACCGTTGCTAGAGCATTTAAAATCCCTTATTTTAATCAATAATGACTTGATTGAATTTCCCGAAGAAGTGACCAACCTTCCAGGCCTTGAGTCTTTGCAAATCAGTTATAACAATCTGGTAGAGCTGTCACCGAATATCCATCAACTCCAAAACCTGACTTTTCTCCAGTGTTGGAAGGTTGAATTGATTAAACTACCGTCTGAAATCGTATTCTTAGAGAAATTACAAGTACTCAGGCTGGGCGATAACAAGTTGCAAATGCTTCCCGAAGAATTTCATTTTTTGCAAAGTCTCGAAAAACTTGAGTTAAGTAAAAATCAACTTCAGGAGCTTCCTAAGCTTTTTTTTCATTTACCTCATTTGACTTATCTTGATTTAAGTGAAAACCAATTAACCTCTATTTCTCCCGAAATTAACCAGGCTAAAAACCTCAAGCACCTCAATCTAAACCAGAACAAAATACAAATGTTGCCTCCTCAAGTTGGGCAACTTCAACATCTAAGCGTGTTAAACCTATGGAAAAATGAATTGAATGCGCTTCCATGTGAGTTATTTGAGATTAGTACTTTGGAAGAACTTGACTTGAGTGAAAACCACCTGTCTTTTTTGTATGATAATATTGCTCTGCTGGAAAATCTACAAAATCTTGATCTCAGTGGAAATCAATTCACGACTTTACCTGCCAGTATAGGAGCTTTGAAAAAACTATCGGATTTGGATGTAAGTGAAAATCAGCTTACGACGATTCCTCCCGAAATTGGGCAACTCGTGCAACTAGAGCAGCTTTATCTCAATGATAATGAACTAACCCAACTTCCGAACGAAATTGGGCAATTAACTCATTTGAAAGAACTCGTACTTGAGCAAAATCCTTTATGGGAGTTAACGTCTAGTGTTAGTCAATTGCAATCTTTGACAAGTTTAAATTTGAGCGATTGTCAGCTTACAAGTTTGCCTTCCGAAATTGGGCAACTGACCCAACTAAAAGCACTTTATCTTAATAACAATCACTTGACGGATTTGCCTGATGAAATAGAACAACTTCAACAATTGCAAAGGCTAGAACTCACTGGCAACTCATTTAGCGAGGCTACCCAACACAAAATAGAACAATGGCTACCCAATTGCGAAGAGCTTTATTTTTGAGCTAATAAATACCGAATGGCCAACTCATAACCTTTGAGTCCCAGTCCAGTAATGACTCCAACACAATTGCGTGCTGAATAACTATGCTGACGAAATTCCTCTCGGGCGTGAATATTAGAAATATGTACTTCTACCACGGGCGTGGTAATGGCCGCAATGGCATCGGCAATGGCTATCGAAGTATGGGTATAAGCCGCCCCATTCAGCACAATGCCATCAAAGGAATAACCTACTGCTTGAATCTGGTCTACAATATCTCCTTCGTGGTTTGATTGATAATAAGTGAGGGTGATTTCGTTGGCAAATTGGTTTTGCAAGGTTTGAAAATGTTCCTCAAAGTTCTGATTACCATAAATATCTACTTCTCGCTTTCCTAGCAAGTTGAGATTGGGTCCATTAATGATGGCTATTTTCATATTTGTGTTTTGTAATAGACCTGACAGGTCTCGAAAACCTGTCAGGTCTAAAATTAGAACATATTACGAGGCAGGTATATGCTATCCTTAAAAATATCTCGCTAACCAAGAGTTTTGCGCTTCGGTTTGCCACTTTTCACGAAGCTCGCCCATATTGGCTACCAAATTATTAAACACTTGCGTATCGGCCTTGATTACACCTTCGGCTACTTGCTGCTTGAGTTTGCTTACCGGAGCCGTTTTTACAATTTCGCCTTCCAAATAAGCCAGTTCGGTACGTACAAACAAGTTGAGTTTGTAGTGCTTCTCAAGCTCTTGCACAAAGTGTACCGAGGCATCAATAGAGCAACCACTGGCCTGGTGATGGTTTTCGTCTACCGAGATCACTACAAAACGATCTGGAAACACTTTAGCCGAAGCTTTTAAGTCTTTAGAGTGCGCCGTCCATTGGCTTACAAAGCGCTGAAGGTTTTGCTCCATTTCGTTGCTTTCAGCTGCGGTCAAGGTGCGATCGGCCTGATATACCCAAACCCGGGCATGGGCAGGCATTTCGTCAAATGGTATATACATATTTGTTGAATTTCTAGTTTTGTTAACGACAAGTAACAAGTATTTTTTGAAAAAAGAAACAGGTTAACTCCTGCTTTGGTTCGGCCATTTACCGTCAGAAGTTGATATGCCTTCTCAATCCAAATCTTCCATCACATCTACTACCTCGCCTTTTACAATAGTAAAAATGCGTTTTTCTACATCTATATGCTCAAATACGGCTTGGGTGCGTTCAGGGCGGGCATCCGTAATAAAGATTTGCCCAAAAGTACGATCGGCCACCATTTGCATCAGCTTGCCCATTCGTTTATCATCCAACTTGTCAAAAATATCGTCCAGCAATAAAATTGGTTTTAAGAATGTGTAGTTTTTAATCATCTCAAAATGACTCAACTTGAGTGCAATCATATAAGATTTTTGTTGCCCCTGAGAGCCAAATTTACGCAATAAGTGTTCATCAATTAAGAAGTCATAATCATCCTTGTGAATCCCTTTTGTAGTACGCTGTAGCCGCAAATCATCTTGTAATGCCTGGCGAAAATCATCCGCATAGGTATCAGCCAAAAAATGAGATTGGTACTTTAATTCGGTGCGCTCTTTATTATCGGTAAGCTCTCGGTAGTGGGTCTGAAAAATCGGGCTAAACTCTTTGACAAAAGTCTGACGTTTGTCACAAATGGCTCGTCCCAATTCCAACATTTTATGATTATAGGCTTCTATCAGGTTGCGATCTACCGAATGACGTTCAGCAAATTGTTTAAGAGCTACATTGCGTTGCTTTAGGTAATGGGTATATTCAATCAAATTAGTCAAATACACCTTATCCAATTGAGAAATAATGCTGTCAAAAAATTTACGACGAAGCTCGCTACCTTCAGTAATCGTTTCGGTATCGTTGGGGGCAATCAATACTACCGGAAAACGCCCAACATGGTCACTAATCTTGTCATAGGCTTTTTGATTGACCTTAAATACCTTTGCCTGGCCTTTTTTGTAACCACAGGTTACTTCATAATCCAGGTCTTTGGCCTGAAAAACTCCCTTGACCATAAAAAAATCCTGCTCATGTTGCACATGTTGATTGTTTCCTCCTCCAAACGCTCCTTTGCTCATGGATAAGTAATGAATGGCATCCAATAAGTTTGTTTTACCACTGCCATTATCCCCCACAATACAGTTGACCGAAGGAGAAAAGTCCAGATCAAGCATTTCATAATTCTTAAAATTGAGCAAATTGATTTTTTCGAGAAACATGTGACAATGATAAATTATTGATATTTAATGATCGATTATGAATGATGAATTGATATTACATCATTTGTCTCAAACCAGTCTACTTTAACTGTTGAATGGTTAGATGGTTTAACTTTGATAGATTCAAGGTGTATTGCCAAGCTATGTAATCATATAATAAGAACAATAGCAATGAAACCAAGGCTAAAAATACGCAGGATTTATCTGATTAATTGAAAGACATTGATCAAAAGCTTCTATATATCTCGTTTTTTATTTCAATATAAAGTAATTATTTTTTTTATTACTTTCGCAAACAGTCACGTTTTCAAAACCGAAATCGTGCAGCAACAACAAAACACAACAGTCATCCGAGCACAATAAAACTAAAAAGTTTATGGCAACTACTGAAAAAAAGAAAGCCACAGCCAAAAAAGGGGCTAAAAACAAATTTGACAAGGAAACCTACATGTATTGGTACCGTAGTATGCAGTTGATCCGTAAGTTTGAGACAAAATGTGGGCAAGTGTACGGTCGCCAAAAAATCAAAGGCTTTTTGCACCTGTACATTGGGCAGGAGGCATGTGCTTCGGGAGCAGTGAGCGCTTTGCAAGAAGGCGATAAATACATTACGGCTTATCGTGACCATGGCCACCCGTTGGCTTTAGGAAGCGATCCTAAAGCAATCATGGCCGAATTATTTGGCAAAGCCACGGGCATATCTAAGGGTAAAGGAGGCTCTATGCACTTATTCGATAAGGAGAAGAACTTCGTAGGAGGTCACGGAATCGTGGGAGGACAAATTCCTTTAGGTGCCGGGATTGCTTTTGCTGAGAAATACAATAAGACCAACAATTTGTGCATTTGCTATATGGGCGATGGCGCTGTACGTCAAGGAGCTTTTCACGAGGCATTGAATATGGCCATGAGCTGGAAGCTACCAGTAATCTTTGTGATTGAAAACAACGGATACGCCATGGGTACTTCGGTAGAGCGTACTTCTAACGTAACCGAGCTTTATCAATTGGGCGAAAGCTATGATATTCCTTCGGAGCCAGTAGACGCTATGAGGGTAGAAAATGTACACTTAGCCGTAGAAAAAGCCGCAGAACGCGCTCGCGCAGGTGAAGGACCTACCTTGTTAGAATTCCGTACGTACCGTTTCAAAGGGCACTCTATGTCTGACCCAGCCAAGTACCGCACCAAGGACGAAGAAAACGAATACAAAAAGCAAGATCCTATTGAGCAGGTTCGCGACAGCATCTTGAAAGGGAAGTTTGCCACTGAAGAAGATTTAGCTGCTATCGACGCTGAAATCAAAAAAATTGTAGAAGAGTCTATCCAGTTTGCAGAGGAGTCGCCATTTCCTGATCCATCAGAGGCATTCAAAGATGTGTATGTACAAGCTGACTATCCTTATATTATGGACTAAATCAATGTTTAAGCGTAAGAGCTCACAACATTTTTAGCAAATACATTAAGAGCAACAAACCACCTACTGAGGCGGTGAGTGGAGCTGTAAACTTTAAAAATTTCACAGTTCGTTTTGTCAAGCTCGTACTTTCCTCTTTGACAGTGGTGAGCCATCCCATGGCTCGTAGTTGCACATCAAATTCAAGCAAGCCCGCCTTTTGGCGGGTTTTTGTTTTTACCTGATTATCGCTGCGAACCCCTTGCATGATATTCCGGGCAATCGTTTTCAGGTCTTGTCTACAGACATCCCGATTAACTGTCGCTTCACTTACTCGCTTTTGTATGGCTTGCAGTTCGTATACGACATATTCGTCCAACAATACTTTGAATTGATTTTGAGAGCTTACCTTTATGATTGGCACCTCCAACGAAAGTATTTCATGCTTCTTGCGCAGTACTATTTCTTGTTCCAGCTCAGGCAATGACACTTGATACTGAAAAAACATAGCAGTAGGTATATCTGCTACAAATGCCTCTATCAGTTGTAAATCTTCACCAAATAACCGATAAAGATACACTAATTTATATTCCAGTATTTTTTGAAGCGCTTGAGTCAACTCTGCCAAGTCTCTGGTGCTAAATATCCCCGAAAACCACCAACTACTCTCAGCCTTGATATTTGCTACCTTTTGGATCAACGTTTGGCAATACTCTAGCCAGTCTAAGGCATCTATTTTCGTTTCCCAATGGGGTTTTAGATCAAAGTGAGGTGCTAAATCCAACAAAAGCAACTGAAATTGCTGAGCAACTGTCAGGTTTCGAGGAGCAGTATAACGATCATAACCCACACTTTTGGTTACTCCTAATGCCTTTAGGTAAGTATCAGGGTTCATAGAGTAGTTTTGAAACCGTGTTCCCAGGTATTCCCGAATTTTTAGCTGCTGAAACTCCTTCATTATTTTACTTTAGTACTTTGGGCCTCTTTTACCAGCTTATACTGTACATTATTTTCGTCTACATGTTCATAATTTCCCTGCCCTTTTTCTACCAGTTTTTGAAGGCTATCAAATTTGTTTTTGTTACCAAAACTAAATACGGACAAGCGCACCCCTTTTTCGGCACGCTTTCGTACCAGTTTGTAAATGTAATCGCTCAAAGGAAACTCTCCATCGGTCGCCAAAATAATTCGGTTGTTCCCTTCTTCTTTATAATTTTTGGTAATCCACTTATAGGCCAATTTAAACCCTTTTTTAACATCCGTTTTTCCCCTGGCCCTTAGTTTATCAATAATTTCTTTGATCAAGTCGGGTTTACTGGCAGAGGTAGGTTTGAGCACTACCGAGGCATCTCCGGCATACACCACAATAGATACTTCGTCTTCGGGCCTCATAATGTCTATCAATTTTTTGAAAGCCGTTTTAAGCAATGGCAACTTATTTTTAGAGGCCATTGAGCCTGACACATCCAATAATAACATCAGGTTGTTAGGAGCAAACCCCCTCATACTCGTCATGTTTACTCCATTACTATCCTTGGTTGTAGTAATGATCTTGGGCGGCTCAATCTTAGTCACGGTAGACGAATTACAGTCGCAAGGCTTTTTTGTATTCTTTTTGGTACGAGTGCGTCTTTTTCTTCCAGGTAGTTTTTTACTTTGTGCTTCTCGCACCATTTTGTAGGCGGCATTACCCTCCGACACTACCTCGTAGTTTCCTTTGCCCATTTCCACTACTCTGCGTAGCTTGTTATAAGCCCGAAGTTGGTCAGCAAAGCTAAACACCGACATTGAGATATCTTGCTGGGCTTTATTACTAATTAAATCAAACGTGCTTGATTTGATGGTAAACTCTCCGTCGGTTACCATAATCACCCTATTATTGCCTTGGTTAATGTAGTTTTCCTGAAGCACTTGGTAGGCCATCCGAATACCCGCATCTCCATTGGTACTCCCTCTGGATTTGAGTGTATCTATGGCACGTAATATTTTATCTTGATAACGGGCCGAAGTAGGTCTCAGCATTACCCTGGCCCGAGACTCAAACACTACTACCGATACATGATCTTCGGGGCGCATAATTTTCACCAGGTATTTCATGGCTTTCTTAAGCATTGGAAGTTCATCCTTCATAGAACCTGACACATCCAACAATAGCATTAAATTGTTATGGGCAAAGCCTTTCATACTGGTCATATCTACATCGTCGTTGGCATCACCACAATCGCATGGAATGTAGCCTACCTTGCCAAAAGTCAGTATCTGAGGATATTGCATTTTCATAAGTCTTTGATGCTTACCTTGTGATACTGCTATGTCGTTATAGCTTTCTACCAAATAATTGTAGTTGTAGGCCAGGTTTTTAATGGTGTAAGGAGAAACTCGGTACTTGCCTACCGCATTGGTGATTGAACTCACTGCACTTACAAAGGTTTTGATGCGCCTTAGCGCTCGCCATTCTGCACGTTTTTCTCTCGAGTAACGGATATTTTGGGTGCTGCCAAAGGCCTCCACCAAAGGCGTTGCTGTTGACTTAGCCAGTATATCTTTGGATTCTTTGCGCATAAATTTGTTGGCTGCGTCCATTACTGGTAATCCTAGTTTAAGTGCTTTGGCGATTTCTTTTTCAGAGTCTGAAACAGGTACATCATTGGTAGCAGCATACGATGCTTTTATTTTAAGAATATCGGCATATAAACGATTACGTTTGGTATCAAATACTTTATACAGGTATTGATACCTTTCCAGTATTTGTTTAGACCGGGCAAACCGATCTTGCTTGTAACTTTTCTTTCTCAAATAAGCATTTAATTGACTCCCAAGGCTGGCAATCTCTTCCAATATATTTTGAATGTTCTGGAGTTGAGCATTTAACGCCATCTGGTAGTTCTGGGGAAGTTGTTTACTTTTTTGTTCCGCCATCAAAAACAACGACCGAGGGTAGTAATAGCTTCGGGTAAAATAAAACGGATAATAAACTCTTCGCCTGCGGCCTTGCCCCACAGTATTAGAAGAGTCTACTCGATAAGCTTCTATGCGTTGCAATCGACGATGATATGCCTTAATCGATCTCAATAAAGCATTGTTGCGGTCAATGGTCTCGTTTAAGCAATGAATGTAACTATTGAGCGCAGCCAATGTAGTCTGGCTTATAGGACGGGATTGTGAGGTAACCGATAACGCAGGTGTAGGTTTATCGGTAAAGGTTTTCACCACTACTACTGGGTTTTTACTGTAGCTGGAAGTCGCTTTTTTTAAGACAAACGTAGGCGATACTCGACTATGTTTTAGAAAATAAATCCGTTTGGCTTTACAGGCCTTGACAAAATAGTTAAAATCTCTTACCAGTGTATTGTAAGCGTAGTTGGTATTACTTCGATAAATGTATACCGTATTGTCCATCAAGCTTTTGTCCCACGATTTTCTTCTGGAATCTAGCAACCGTTTTGCACTTCTTTTGAAACTTCCATAGTACCTTGATAAAGAAAAATTCTCCACCTTGTTACTCTCCAACAAAGGCAATGTAGCTACCAGTTTACTCAGTTTTTGTACATTAGCAGCCAACTGTTGTTCGGTAGGATTGACATACCTCCCATCGTTTAAATTAATGAAGTATTTTTTCTGAAAATTATCTTCTATTGCGAGGATTTGGCGCATTTTTGCTATCTGTTCGCTATACAATTCATTGGCTCCCAGTGCTGTACGCCCCCGTTGAGCTACGGCTTGTTTTAGTTTTTCGTTGGCACTTTGCAATTCCTCAAACAATTGTTGCAAACGCTTGATCGTATTATCCGAAAATTTATAATTATCGGTTAGGTATGTTTTACGGGTACAGTAATCTCTCAGCGCCGTGTTTCGTTGTCTAATCTTTTCATAGATGTTTTTTACGGTTACGACCTGTGAATTCAAGCTGGCCAGGTGTCCTTCCTGAGCTTTTTTATATACATAATCAATCGAATAATTACACCTGGGAGGGTATATTCTTGAGAGACGAGATTTATAACGTTTATAGCGATTTACTTTTCTTTGGTACTTTGCCAGACATTGGATCATGGATTTGGTCTGGTCGGCTACTCTATCGCTAAAATTCAGATATCCATTGAGTTTAATTTGTAAAGTACTTTTGGTCTGTCCGATTGCCTGAAAGGCAAAAAGACCACAAAATAAAAGGCTTGTAAGAAATGATTTCATAGTGTCAGTGTTAGGTATAGTTAATAACGCATAGCCTGTTATCGAAGGTTATTCCGACAACCCAATTGTTGCTTTGCTCGCTGCTGTGTTTATTCTATTAGGTGGGTAGGTAAAAACTATCTTCTGCGGCGAAAACGGGGCCTTTTGGCGGTTTTATTAATAATCACCTCAAAGCGAAAGCCCGCCATTACATAAATATCATTGAAACCTCCTTCTCCCCTTTTATCTCGTCTTTCGCCATAACCAGTAAGTACCGTATAAGTATTGCCATCGCTACCCACTACGTCAATGGCTGGGTTGAAGTTTGGTTCGCGGGTACTTCCCGAAACTGCGGCTTGGGTCTCGAGCCCTCGGGTAGACATGGCCCGGGCCAAATCGCTTTGTAAATCTCCCATATCAGGATAAAGCCCACTGACATCGTCCAGATGATCAAAAAAGGTATAACGAAGTGCTATTTCAAAAGAGATAGACGAAAAGTTGGTAATGTTCCAACGGGCTCCTATGCCACCTATAATCGCGGGTTGAATCAAAGAATAGGGCTTAGCGTATCCTTCTTTACCCGAGTGCTGCCCTTCGGTACCTATGGGCTGCAAATCTACCCAGTTGTTGCCTTGCTCTATTGGGGTTTTAGCCTGTGGGTTGTGATTAAACACCGCTGCGCCTGCCAAAATATAAGGTGTAAATCTTCTTCGTTCGAGAAAACTTCCCTTACTGGCAAAAATATCATACACACCAATAAGCGCAAATTCAAGGATATTGTTTCTAAAGTGCAAATTACGCGCATAGCGAAACTTATGACGAGGATGGGTAGGATCGGCTGATTCAAAGTCATCTCCTCGAATCTGCCCGTAGGAAAGGTCGGCTCGTAAGTGAAAATGATCACTAAACTTACGCGATAGGCTCAAAGTAATGGCGGGGCGAGTTAGCCCAAGTTCCGTAGATACATAATTGTTGGTAGGATTTAAATCTCCAAAATAATGCATAGAACTGAGTTGTATACCAGCCGAGGTATAACTTTCAGTAAAGCGAGGGAAAATTCTTTGTCCAAAGCTCTCTAGAGAAAACCCTAGCAACCACACCAAACAAATCCAACCTGAAATATTTTTATAACACATACCCAAACTAATTCTAATCCTTACTTTTCTATTTTTTACCTTTATATTGCCAACGTCGTAATCACCTCGATTTGTTTTTTTATAAAACAAAAACGCATAACAGTATGGCTTTCCTTACAACGTGTATTTCAACATGCTAAAAGCCATGTAACATCTTTCAAAAAAACGTCCAAAAAGCAAAAGCCTATATCTTTTGTTCGAAAAACTTACGTGAAATTTACGTTGAAAAAAGAAAATTAGCAGAAAAAAAGGGGATTTTTTGCGGGAAAGAAGCCTTGGGCAACATCAAAATAGTAAAGATTGCAGGGCTAGTGCAAAACCTAAATATTAACCCACCACTTGGGTAGTCAAACATTCGATAATGCTTTTAGACACTTTCAGTCTAATTTCTTACACCAAAAATGCCTAAAAGTACCATATCAATTCAAGGTCAAATGACACAACTTATCATTTTTGCTCACAAGCATAGCTCTTAACTTAGCTCTTGCATCAATTTCATATTTACAGTCAAAACTGGCTTTTCGGCGTGATTAACAACTCCTTCGGCAATGCTACCCAGAAAGAAATGCCATAGTCCTTTACGTTGGTGGGTAGGGATTACAATCATATCTACATCTAAATCATTCGCTGCATTCACGATACCTACTTCCTGGGTATGATCGGCGTATTCGTGAAAGGTGTAGTTCCGAAGGCCTGATCTTCGTAAAAACTCCTCTTTTTTCTTTATTACTTCTTTTGTCGACAAAAAGTCATTAGGGGTATTTACAAATAACAAATGGATATGGTTGCCCCACAAGCCTTGTAACTGTTGCAAGCGATTTAGCGGAATGAGCTGTTCATCCGACAAATTCGTAGCAAATAATACGTTATTGGTTTCAAAACTCTCCACCTCATTAGGAATAGTCAACACTGGACAGGTAAGGTGACGCACCATTTTTTCGGTGTTGGTACCTACCAGTACCTCCTCTAACCCTTTGGATCCTGCCGTACCCGATACAATTAACCTTATGTCGTTTTCTTTGGTAGCATAATTTTTTATAGACGTCAAAAAACCGCCAATCTCTACTACTGCTTCTACTTTTACATAATCATCTTGTGCACTATTGGCCGCGTTATCCAGGTTTACCCGGGTAGCTTCTACCATTCGGTTGAAATATTCTTCTTGAGAAGTATCCACTCTAAATTCGGGATGAGTACCAGATTGGGCCATGATAGGCTCAATGACGTGAAACAGAATCACTTTCGAGCTGTTTTTTTGGGCTAAGGTTTTAGCCACTTTTAGCGCATTTTGCGCTTGCTCAGAAAAATCAAAGGGAACAAGAATATTCATCGAGTTTTATGATTAAGTTGTTTGTCTATAGCGAGAAATCATATGTAGACCTCACACAGTTTTTCTTTTATTTCGTAATCATCTTGACTTTTCACTTGCATACTATACTAAAACCAAGGTGACTTCTTCAAATAAAGATAATATTCGTATGGGATTATATGACATTTATCACTCAATCAATTATTTTTTTCTAATCTCTGCACTTTGTATATGAGAGAAGTTATATTAATTGTAAATTATGTAGCAATGATATTCAAAAACACTCACTTCCCATTCCGCTCCGTTCTCACGCTGTGTTTATTCATATCAAGCCTTTCCTCCCCAGTATTTGCTCAAAAACCCAAGCCTGTGTATGAAATTGCGGTACGTATGGTAAAAAAAGGTAAAAAAGAGGACTTTGCTCACCAAAGAACGGGATTCATCAAATTATTGAAAAAACAAGCAGGCATAGGTCCCATTCGCGAGTTTCAATCATTTGATGCCTTACCTAACCCCGATAAACGCCCCGTATTTATTGGCATTACCAAATATGCCAATTTAGAAACAGTAAGTAATGTAAGTAAAAAAATAATGCCCAGGCTGATGCAGTTTACCCAAACCATGGACCTAAAAGCCTATGTTTTTGCTATGTTGATAGAAGATAAAAGATTCAACCTCAAAAAACTAGCTGCCAAAAAGGGACAAGTGCTGGAAATAGCGATTCGCCGAATAAAGAAGGGACAAAACAAAGCTTTTCAGGAAACACGTAAGGCTTATCTCAACTATTTACGTAAGCAAAAAGGCGTTTTGGGAAGTTGGGAATTTGCGGTAGTGGGTGGTAGAAACCGGGAACGGCTCACCGTAGATTTGTCGGTATACAAAAACAAGAAAATATGGACACAGATTGCCAAACGCACGCAGGCTAGCCCCTTAGCTACCCAATATTTATCTACTTTTGATCCAGTGATGGTACAATATGCCACCAAGGTACAAGAATGATAAAGCAGAAAAATAATTTAAATGCTCGCAATAGTGGTAGCGAGCATTTTGTGTATCTAATGGTTACTGGTTAAAATTAACCACTTGTTTAAGGTCAGAATGCAAACTCTTGGCCACAGGACAGCTCAAGGCTACGTCTTTCATTTTGGCCCATTGTTCATCGCTCATTTGCAAGCTTTCGGGAAACTGAAAATCAATATGAACCTCAGCTACCCTTCGGGGATTACTAGCCATGACCTTGGTAGTTTCTACTTTGGTATCCTTGAGATCAATTGATTCGCGTCGCGCCCAAATACCCATCACTGTAAGCATACAAGCGCCTAACGCAGTAGCTACCAAATCGGTGGGCGAGAAGGTTTCACCTTTGCCGTGGTTATCAGTGGGAGCATCTGTAATCAACTCATTTCCTGACTTTACGTGGGTCGAGGATGTTCTCAATTCACCAGTATATACAGTGTTTGCTGTTGTCATATTATCATTAAAAATTTGAAACGAAAAGGCTTTATTTATAGTTAATGCTAATAAAGCACAAAAGATTTTTTTTTACTAACAAAAAATGGTAGTTTTAATTAAGTGTGCTTATCAGAAAATACTACCACATCTTTTTCTGATCGCGTAATTTTCCAGATTCCAATGACATTGAAAAAATATATTATACTAATTGTAGGAGTCACCCTATTATCCCTGGGAAACGTAAAGGCTCAGCTGCTTTCGCAAGACGAAATTTATAGCCGAGAATTTATCTATGGGATTAATTTTAATACCAATGGAGGGCTTATTGGGGGGCTTATGTTTAAATTTTCATCGTTGCGCAATACGGTGAAAATGCGCCAGTACTCAACCTTTGGGATTGAGATTGTAAATATCAAGCACAACAAAGAAAGCCGGGTAAATAGCTTCACCGGAAATTCTTACATCTTCAATAAAGTCAATTATTTATACACCATTCGTCCTACATATGGAAGAGATTTTATCCTTTTCCGCAAGGCTCCCGAAGAAGGTGTACAAGTTTCGGCGGTATTTGCCGTGGGTGCTTCTATAGGGATTGTCAAGCCTTATCATATCCTGTATCAGGACGCTTTAGATCAAAGTATTTCTTCGGTTGCTTTTGACCCTGATGTTCACCAACCTTCTCAAATTATTGGTGCTGGAAACTTCTTGGAAGGCTTTCAAGACGCCCGCATTGTTCCCGGTATCAATGCAAAGTTTGGTTTCAGTTTCGATTTTGGAGCCTTCAAAAACAGCGTCACTGGTTTTGAGGCTGGTTTTCAGTACGAGGCTTACAGTCAAAAGATTGAGCTCATGAGAAACCCTACTACCTTCCCAGAAATCAGTAACCGCCAATTCTTCTCATCGGTTTATTTAACCGTATTTTTTGGTACGAGAAAGTAACCAATCAGCACAAAGAAATTTAAGTTATTACTACTATAAAAGAATCAATCTTGGCAAAACCCAGGTTGGTTCTTTTTTGTTTTGCAATAAAATACCAAATAATGGATATAGAAATTATAGAAACTGAAGACGGGTCGCATACTTTATTTAGCAAAACTTTCAACGAAATTTATCACTCTCGTCGAGGAGCTATTGAAGAATCTATACACGTTTTTATCGAAGCAGGTCTCAAACATGTACTTGCCAATAAAGACCATATCAACATTTTGGAAGTAGGTTTGGGTACCGGACTCAACGCTTTACTCACTGCCCTCGAGATACAAACTACGCCAAGCCAATCTATCAAATATTTTGGGGTAGAGCCCTTACCAGTACCCGTCGAAATCACGCAACAGCTGAATTACGAACAATTGGTAGCGCAAGAAGGGGTGGCTGAACTCTATACTAAAATCCACGAAAGTGCCTGGAATAGTTGGGAATCAATAACTCCTAATTTTCAGCTATATAAAGCCCATACGACCATACAAAAAGCCTTTGTAGATACACCTACCCAAGATTTACCTACCTTCGATTTAGTGTATTTCGACGCCTTTGCTCCTTCTAAACACCCAGAAATATGGAACTTAGAAGTATTGCAACAAATCAGACAGCAGCTATCGATTGGAGCTATATTGGTTACCTATTGTGCCAAGGGACAGTTTAAACGCGATTTAAAAGCTGCCGGCTTTTCTTTGGAGTCTTTACCTGGGCCACACTTTAAAAGGGAAATGACAAGAGGGAATGCTATATAAGACGACAGTCCATAGTCAACGGTCCACAGTATTCCGCCTTTTGAAGGAAGCTAATAACGCTACGAAAACAGTGGACAGTCAAGAAATGACAAGAGAAGGCTATTTAGTAGATAGTTATTAGTTCGTAGTTGGTAGTTTTTCTTCAAGATTAACTATCAACTACAAACTGTCAACTATTAAACTATTACAATGAGAATTTCGCAGAGACTTTTACCCCAAAGTTTCGGGCTCCTGGTGTATCTAAGTAAGTAATACGATGTATAAAGTGCACCCGTAAAAACTTCAGAATATTTTCTACACCATAGGCCACCTCTACATAAGGTACATCTCCCAGCGAACCTACGGCCTCCAGTAGTGTACCATCAGGAGCTGTAGTAGGAATAATGGCTGCATTTTCAGGTCTTAGGCTACCTACCAGCATATTTACTTCGGCAAAACTTCTCCATTTTAACCTACGAAACAAGGGAATACGGTTAAATATGAGGCCTTCGAACGTATGTTCATAACGGAAAGACACATATTGGTCACTGGTAAATTCCAGGTAGTTCATCAGGTTGAAACCATAGTTGTTAAAGAAAATGGTTTGGTTTCCTAAATGACGGAACAACAACGGATAAGGCAATTGAGAAGGAATGTATCCAGCTGAAAATTGGTAAGCACCATTTCCAAAAGTACCAAATCGGAAGTTTTGGGCAATATCGAAAGTAAATTTATGATAGCTAAAATCGCTATTGATAAACTCTGGAATACCCAAACGATAACGGAAAGTAAATACTGGGTATTTGGTACCCAAGCTAATACGACGGGTACTGGTCTGGATAAAGCGCTCTCTTCTGGCCCAACGAATTTCGGTCATCAATTCGGTATTGGTAAACTCAGTTCTCACGGGAGAATCGTTACGCTCTGGCTCCGTACGATAAGCAAAATGGGTATCTATGCCTGGCAACTCTTCAAAGGTGTGGTTACGTAAACGCACCTTAAAATTCAAGCCCTTGAATAACTCACTAGATAAGGTTATTTTATTATCACGTTGCAGATACAAATTGGTAGACTTGATATTAAAAAACCGAATAGACGCCAAATAAAGGTTAGGCAGTCGATCGTCATCGGTAGGAATTGCGGCTTGCTCTATATCCTGAGTACGGCTAATGCTAAAGGTCGTCCAGGGTTTCCGCGAAATGATATAATCCATTCCTGCCCCGTATTTAAAGTTTTGATCCCAGGCACCATAGGCAAGATAACCGTTGAAACCTATCTTACGGCTAAATTTCCCATTGGTACGAAATCCTAAGCGAAAGCGATGGCCTTCGTAGTTGTTGAGCGCATAGGCAAACAAATAATTTCCAACATCTACCGGGCCAAGTCCCTTATACCCTGTACCAATCACCGAAATAATTTCTACCCAGGTTTTCACCACTGGCAATTCTTTGATACTATTGATCATCGAATAGGTTTGTTTTTCTTCGGCAGTCAGCGAATCGTGGCGATTTTCCGCCCAAAAATTGTCATCATGCAGCTTATAATCTTCCGACACTAAAATTTGATCCGCGTAAAACTTTTGCGAGTGGGTAGTTTTAGTGTCCATCTCCTTATTGGAGACATAAAACTTGGCTATAAGCCCCGCAGTATTATTGGTGAGTTCAGCAATATCGATGAGTACCCTTGTTTTGCCAGGAAGCCAAGCTCCGCTTTCGGTAGGCTCGAGCGTTTGCTGAATTTTAATTTTCTCGAGGAAGTTGATATTCGCTTTTTTGTCTACCCGTACATCTATTTGCTTGAGTGCGTAGGTGGCTTTGTCAATCCAGATGGTTCCTTCAAAGGTCAAGTCTCGCTTGTTTTTAGGAACAATGTCAATCTTGTAGCAGAAGTGATTTCCTAGTTGTAGACTGTCCATCAAAAAGTAACGGTAATGAAGCCTCCAGCCATCTGCTAAGGGTGACACAAAGTCTTTTTGGGCAATTTTCATCCAGTTTTTGTAGAAGTTATACTCCTGAAAACTGGCCCCAATTAATTGAGATACTATAGTACCATCTTCGATACCCACCCCAGTAATCTTGCTTTTCAAGACGTGTTCTTTGGTTTTCTTGGGGTTTCGACGATAGTAATATTTAGAAATAGTTTCTGATAAGAATATGGGAATCAGTGGCTTACCATCTTCACCGTTGAGCTTACCGATGGTGTCTATGGCCGCCAGTACTTTTTTTACGGCTCTTCGTTTGGACATTTTCTCCGACACATTGTCTATGTCAAACTCTACCTTGGTATAACTCTCGTACTCGTATTGTTTGAGGCGGCGCTTGTCATTGATTTTTTTGTTCTTCATGACCTTCCGCATAATGGCCCAGGAAGGGTTTTCTTTGGCCACAAATACGACCTCATTGAGTTTGGTGTTTTCGGGTTTGATCTGGAAATTAATGGTTTGCTCTTTTTTGGTTTTATCTACCAATTTATTTTGAGCAATATACCCAATGTACGAAACCACCAGTGTATCATAAAGTTGGGAGGTTTTGATGGTAAAATATCCGTCAAAATCGGTATTGATTCCAATTTGGGTGCCTTTGAAGAAAACATTGGCGAATGGAACAGGCTCGGCTGTTTCCAGGTCTTTTACCCTTCCTTTAATGGTATATTGGGCAAGTAGGTCTGTCGACAGCACCAGCATCAACAAACAAAAGAGATAAAATGGTCTTTTCACTGGTATGGTTCAAATTTTTTTATTCAAAAATGCTTCGGGGGTTGTGTACTTGCTTTTGATGTGTTCAAAGTCAGCGTTATATTCTAGAATATATACTAAAGAATACAAGTTCGTAAGATAATTTCCCCAAGATATACAAAACTTGTTGATTGTGTTTAGTAAAGACACATGAATTATAGACTCCATAATGCTTTATTTCACCTATACCTGTAAGTCTCCACGAAGAATTGCACTACTTTGTCTCATAATAGTATTTCTATTGTATAAGTTACCTTTCTTATCAGACACCTATTGTTGCATAAAGGTTGCGCAAACAACTATTTTTATGGGTTACCGCAAAAGCACAACTGTATAAAGGGCAATTAGGTTTTCAAACCAATATTTATTCTACAAGAAACAATACTATGAACACGCTTGAACAATCAAACACTCCTGCTTTTTATTTTTTGGCTTGGGCCTCTTTTGCTATAGCCTCGATAAGTATGCTTATTGGCATTGTCTTTTTACCTACCATGGCCTGGATCAAGGGCTTTCTGGCGATGGGGTATCTTTTTACAGTCACTACCTGTTTTACCTTGGCCAAAACCATTCGTGATAAACATGAAGAGCAGCGATTGATTAACCGGGTAAAAGATGCTCAAAAAGAGTTTCAAAAAACTCTACTATCATATTTTTAATTGGCAAATATTCTTAGTTTGATCCCCTCTTTTGCAAATTTCACTAAAAATCCTTAAAGATATTTGCTTGGGTTCTCAGGTATTAGAAATATCGCAAAAAACGATCAGCTCCTACGATAAACTTTTCTTTGAACTTCCGTAAAAACCTTTGAATTCTAAATGCTTGACACTATGAATACAATAGAACACGCTAACTCTCCTGCTTTTTATTTTTTGGCTTGGGCCTCTTTTGCTATAGCCTCGATAAGTATGCTCATTGGCATTGCCTTTTTGCCTACCATGGCCTGGATTAAGGGCTTTCTGGCGATGGGTTATCTTTTTACAGTCACTACTTGTTTTACCTTGGCCAAAACCATTCGTGATAAACATGAAGCGCAGCGATTGATTAACCGGGTAAAAGATGCCAAGACGGAGAAGATTTTGGCAGATTATGAAAAAGGAGTCGCCTAGTATTTTCCCAGTCATCTTGAAAATTTATTGAGATGGCTGGGATTTTTTATTAGAAGTCGGGATAACTTCTTAGATTAGGGCCAAAACCTATTAGGATATGGTACAACAAATTACGCTCACCAATAAATTCAAAAAGATTTACTTTACAATGACTCCTCAATACCAACCAGGAATGTTACTGTTGGAATGGGAAGGATTTATTTCAGAAAAAGAGGAAGCCTTGAAAGGAATGAACCTGGCAGTAGAGTATGCCCAAAAGCACCAGTGCTCTATAGTATTAAACGATAACATCAAAGGGCAAGGACCTTGGCCTGTAAAACAAGCAGAAATAAAGGAATGGGTACTAGACCTAAAAAGTGCTGGTGTTACAAAGCTTGCCCATGTATTGGCTAAGCAGTTTTTTAGTGCCCTTTCGGCCAATAGCCTCACGGAAGGTGACGACTTGTTAGACATTCAATATTTTGAGACTCGCCAGGAAGCTGAAGCTTGGTTAAAAGTTTAAGAATACTATTCTTTAAAACCCGATTTTAGCTTTATTTGATATAAAGGGATGTGTAATGGCCAATTTCTCAAATATTGATTATATCTTGATGCTTCCTGAACATCTGTAGCAGGTAATCTTATAAATTGATATTTCTTTATATCAAACCCACCTGCTAATACATATTTACTAAATTTGTTCATCCAATTGGGGTCAGTGGTTAAACATCCATTTATTTTTGTTTTTCTATTAAATGAAGCGTGATCAAATCGTTTTATTTCAGGTAAGATACTCATTCTGAGATCAGTACCCAATAATAATGTCCAATGTAAGTTGGCTCCTGTTAAATTTGCACTTGTAACCTTGGCCCACCTAAAATCTACTCGTTTCAGGTTTGTGTTATTAAAATTAAACCTTTTAAAGTCTGCTTTGGAAAAATCTAAGAAACTCATATCCAAGCCTCTTAAATTTTTATAATTGAATGGAAAGGTAGCTATAAAGACTGTATCTGTAACTACAAATTTTTGCTCTCGCAAAATTTTTAAAAATTCCTTTACTATTCTCAATGATTCTTCTGTAAACAAACGATAATTACCAATTTGCCTTTCCACCAAATATTTCTTCAGATGCATTTCTTTGTCAATTGTACACTTAAGTTTGATTATTCCGTTTTCTCTAACCTTTTTCTCTATATAAGCTTTGGGGTAGCGTAGTTTCTTTGCTGCAAAAAGAACAATATCACCTAATTTGTAAGATTGTTTAGTAAATTGAAGCTGAGGTTGAAACAATTTTTCTTGTATATTAGACGAGTCATCACTCAATAAAGAATCCACACGAGTTACTTGGATTTTTTTTATTAATACAGGCTTTTCTTTAATAGAGTCAGGAGATGCATCAGCATTCCGTATTACTTGTCTTGTTGAATCTTTTGGTAATTTGATAGTCTTTTCCTTAGCATATGCCATCATCCTATCAAAATTTAACCTTGTTACAGCATCATCAATTAAGGCACGAGCTTTCCTAATATGTTTTTCTGCCTCCAATTCGTTACCGAGATCTAAATTGGAAATACCTAAATAAGAGTATACAAGTGATGTAACTTTTTTAGTAGCTTCTCGCCTATTTCTTTTCTCTATTTCAGATATAGAAGAATTAATGAATGCCTCTCTTTCACGCAAAAAAACTTGAAGATCATAAACCGACTCTTTCTTATAACCCAAATAATATTTTACGAGGGCTCTTACAAAAAAAGAAACATACCTTGCTTGTTTAGGAATCGTAAACTCAATGGGTGGGTTTTGAAGTAAGTGTGAAGTATCAACTTCTACTTTCACGTCTATTCTACATTGAAAATTTTTGGACTGTTTGGAAGCATTACGATTACCGTAAATTATCAATCCATTATAGTTACATTTTCTAGATACAATTTCATTTACTGACGCTTTTATTTCTTCAAGATTTCGATATATAAATTTATCATATCCATCTACTTTTACAGGGTAACTAGCTAGTTCATCATTCAAGGTATTGATCAAATTAATTGTAAAGTCTTGATCTCCATTTGCCTCAAAATATGCAATATCTACCTGCAGCTTTTGTTCTTGAGGTATGCAGCGATTTTCGAGAGCCTCATATATAAAATAAATCGTGCCAAGAGTTACAATAATACTGGTAAAGATCAGCCAATGTTGTTTTGTAATTTTAGGAATAAGATGAAAAATATTATTCACTGTTTTATTTCCTGCTACATTGTCTCCTTCTCCTTTATGATCTTGCTCTGTACTCATAACCTTTGGATATTTGATCTACGAAAACAGACTAAATTTAATTCAATGAGGGAATTATTTCAAGGGTTAAAGAAGATTTATCCGAGAATTTTTTAACATTTTTTCCAAAAAAAATTTGCTTACCTGAGACGAAGCCATTACTTCTTCCGTATTGATTAATTATTTTACAGAATATTCTGTGATCAACCCTTCTTTTATTGGGCCGCTAACACTTCACTATTAACAGTTTCCGATTAGAAAATAACATATTCGTCTGCTATCTTCGTTGTTTTCGAGCACACAAAAAAAGACTATTTTACTATAATATTTATTGGTGTGGAGGGCATATTTTGCCTCTAGAGCAAGTTTAAAATTCATCTTTCGGGTTAAAAAAGTGCCTTTTACGCGCTGACTTCGGTAATTTTTTCGTCAATAGCTTTGGCCCCGATACATCGGGATTTCCAACTATTCACTCAAAAATATATCTCGTCATCACTGAAAAATCACATTTCTCTCTCCAAAAATGAACATTTAAACATACTCTTAACCACATCAATAACATCAACACAATTAACTATAATATATACTATGGTTCTAAACGATACACATGCAAAATGGCAGGAAGAAGCTCCTCTGGGCACCGTGAGTCCAGATGGAAACCAGGTAAAATTAAACGATCATCACGGGTATACACAGGTACTAGATGTAATTTATTACAATAGCAACACCCAACGAGTGGCGTGTGTGTGCCTGGAAGGTCAATACTATTATCAAGTAGGAGAAGAATGGTTATCTTATGAAGAGGTTCCGTTTGCTCCTTTTAATCGTTACCCTTTCGACTTTGCCGAAAATCACGTACAAGATGTTATCAAACATACCCAGGTGTAAGCCTGTATTGTTTGTTTATTATGCTATGAGGGGCAGGCTTACTGTCCCTCATACATCTCCTCCACTCTCTTTTTCCCTTTCCCCTTTTTATAAACTTTATTAATACCCCATTTGTATTAAAGCAAAAATGAACAAGTCATTCTAATTTGGTTTGCCGAAGTTTGTACTCACAACGCTCACCCAAATCTCTTGACTTATGAATGACCCATTGGATAAGCAGCAAGATTATCAATTACGCATCCAAAAAGTACTGACTTATATCCGCACCCATTTGGCTGAACCACTGGATGTGAGTCAGTTAGCTGCCATTGGTAACTTTTCTACTTTTCATTTTCATCGCATCATTAGGGCTTATCTCAATGAGCCACTAGGGGCTTATATCAAACGTATCAGGCTCGATACCGCAGCTCAATTACTAATCTATAGCCAGGTACCCATCAACGAAATAAGCCACCAAATAGGATATGAAGTCCCCTCTTCGTTTACCAACGCCTTTAAAAAGAAATTTGGGCTGAGTCCGCAGGAATTTCGCCACCAAAAACAACAAACCATGCAACAAACATCTCCCTTGGCTGCACCAGTCAACGTTCACTTTAATCTTTCGCCCGAAATTATACAACTGCCTGATAAGCAAATCCTGACTTATAGGGTACTGGGCAAGTATGAGTCCGCGACCATTGCCCAAGCTTGGGAAAAACTGATGGCCTATGTGTTTCAACATCAGTTGTTTTCTCCTGAAATGGAAATGTTGGGCATCTCACACGATCACCCTGAAATTTCAGGGGAGGTTTTGTACCATTATGAGGCTTGTGTTACCCTTACTACTCCGCTAAAATCTGAAGGAGAATTTACTGTAAAAACCTTGGAAGCAGGAAAGTATGCAACATTTACCTACCAAGGAAATTATGATCAATTAGACCTGATTTATAATATTATTCTCAAAGATTGGCTGCTCAATAGCACGTATGAATTGCGTGATGCACCTTTGTTTGACCAATACCTCAACAATCCAGGCAATGCTGCCCCAGAAGAACTTCTCACGAAAATTTTTATTCCCATCAAAACGGTTTCTCATGCAATTTGACAAAGACCTGGCTTCTCCCCACCGCGCCTTATTTCTCGAGGTACGTGCTTACTTACTATCGTTTGAAGGGATGCAAGAAGTCAAAAAAACACGCATTACAACTTATGCTCATCCTACAGGCAATATTTGTCATTTACGCACGATGCCTCACGGAGTAGACCTGGGCTTTTTGAAGGGTAGCAAAATGAACGATGAATTACAATTGCTTCAAGGCAACGGCAAAGCCATCCGGGTGCTTTCGCTGGAAAAAATGCATCAGGAAACGATACAATATTATATGAAACAAGCCATTAACCTAAATTCTCAAAAATGATGATTATAGAAAACTTTCCAGCATTGATTGGCAAACATTGTGAAACTACGGCTACTGGTAGTTTGCTAAACCAAATTGGAGTCGAGCTTTCAGAGCCTATGCTTTTTGGCTTGGGCGAAGGTTTGGGTTTTATTTTTTGGCATATGAAATCTATGGACTTTCCTTTTATTGGGGGAAGGGTAAAACCTGATGCGCTTACGGAGAATATATGCCGTAATCTGGGCTTACACTTAGAGGTAAAAGAAACAGCTTCTGCCAAAAAAGCTTGGGAAAACGTGGTACAATACATTGATCAAGGGCAGGCAGTAGGGCTCAAACTGGATTGTTATCATTTAGAATACTTTACCAATAAAATACATTTTGCGGGGCACTATGTTGCCATGTATGGTTATGACCAGCAAAAAGCTTACTTAGTGGATTCTAACCGAAACAATTTACCCTTGACCACCTCGCTGGAAAGCCTGGCTCTGGCCCGAAGCGAAAAAGGCCCAATGGCTTCCAAAAACTTGAGTTACACGATTAAGCAAGGTACTCAAGCATATGATCTAAAGGAAGCTGTAAAAACGGCGATTATCAATAATGCGCAAGTCCACCTCAACCCTCCTATCCAAAACCTGGGGTATAAGGGTATTGCAAAAACGGCCAAGGAAATCAAAAAATGGTTTAAGCGGAGCGACAACATCAAGCACGAATTTACGACTACCGCTATGCTCATGGAAAAAGCGGGAACAGGTGGAGCCTTATTCAGAAATTTGTATCGAGATTTTTTGGAGGAAGCCTATGAATTATTACCGTTGGAGGAAATCAAAGCTGCCCAACACAGTTTTCAAGCTATTGCCTTGCAATGGACCACAATCGCTCATTTGTTAGAGCAGGCAGGAAATACTGAAAATGAAGCTTACATTCACGAAGCTTCGGAATTGTTGGTTCAAGTATCAGAAAGTGAACGGGTGACCATGGATGCTTTGCTAAACGAGTTTTTGCAAATGGGTCGCTAAAAAATAGGGCTTTGCTGCTAAAGAATTTTCTTTAAGAAAAAAGCTTTTTAAAGTACTTTAGACCTGACAGGTAGGGTGTTCAGAATTAACTTCGTTGAGCTTGGGCTTCGCCCTGCGGTTTTAAAAAAAATTCCCTTAGTTTTTGTAGCCTTTTTGAGTTTCAAAAATTAAAGAAGGCTCAGTTGATAGAATAATATACCTATTCGAGTTCCATAATAAAAATAACTGTTGTGAAATACCATCAAAAGCCCCT
>DMXI01000521.1 GCA_003483885.1 Microscillaceae bacterium | reverse complement strand
AAATCATAGGTCCCCAGGAATTGATCAACTCAATGTAGCGGTTATCATCTTCGTCGTACATGTAAGCTCCTTTGGCCGCTTTGATAAACAAAGGATTGCCCCCTACGGCTTTGAAAGCCCGCACGGGTGAGTTTACTCCACCAGGTATCGATTGTTGCGCCTGCGTAAACAAGGCTTGGCTTTTGGCTGTATTCATATATCAATGATTAATGGTAAGTGACACAAGGTGAATTAATTATCCTGATAATCAATCAATTAACCCTGATCAAATTACCTAATTTATTGTTTAGCTAGAATGCTAGCGAAGATAAGCCCGAAATAGTCAATTTATGAAGTCATACCAGCTTTTTTTATGAGCTACAAAATTCCACCTACCCACTAAAACCCGCGATGAGTTCATACACTTAGACAAATAAGGCAGGAAAGTAACAGGGATTAAAATTAATTTGTTAGGCACATACTCAAATATAAGCTTTGCTCCTTCGTTTAAAAGTTCATAATAAGTAATCTTTTTCGCTCAAAATTCACTATCTTAAATTATATGAATAGCACGCAAACCCAACAATTAGAAAAGATTCAACAACTACTCAATACCGGGGAGCGTGAAAATGTAGAACTCGCTTTTGTGATTGCTAAAGGCTTTGAGCGGGATTTTCTGGAATTGATTCAAGCCTCTTTGTTAAAACACCCTTACTTTTGCCTGGAGTATTTTCCCACCTTGTACGCACATACCAAGATGCTTTATTTTAGCAATCAACAAATGAGTAAGCTTCCTGGTAATATTGGTAAACTCATTCAGGCAGAGGTGGTTAAATTGGTGAGTAACTTGCTCAACGAATTGCCTGAAAGCCTGGGGTTACTCAACAATATGCAAGAGTTGCACCTCACGCATAATCATTTGACTCACTTGCCCGAAAGCCTGGGGCGCTTAAAAAATCTCCAAAAGCTGTATTTGGGTTATAATCAACTTACTCAACTGCCCGAAAGCCTATGTCAGGCTCCTCAACTAAGGGTTTTGTATTTGCATTATAACCGTTTGCAAAAGTTACCCGAAGTCATTGGCAATTTAATTCACCTTGAGGAATGCTACCTCAATGCCAATAAGCTTACTTTTTTACCTGAAAACATCGGGCTATTGCCCAATCTTAAAACATTCACGGTACATAACAACCAGTTGACAGTACTTCCCGAAAGCATTGGTAATTTGTCAAAGTTGCAAATGTTGGATTTGTCTTCTAACTATCTCACTACCTTGCCCGAAAGCATTCGTCAGTTACAATCTCTACAAACCCTTAATTTAAGATTTAACCAGTTTTCTTTTATCCCCAATGAAATTGGCCAATTGAGGTTTTTACAAAAGTTGATTTTAAAAGACAATCCCCTCTCTCAATACGAGCAAGAAAAAATTCGTCAGCTACTACCCCATACCCGCATTATTTTTTAGGCATTTTTTCCTCTTAAAAAAGCGTTGACTTTTAGCATTTTACACATCTATGTAACTATCTGCAAGCAATGTAACTTATTGCTTTACAAGCGGTTGCAATTTAACTTTGTAGTAAACGTCATTAAAAAAATAACATATGCAAAGTTTAAATCAAGCTGTAAGCACTTATCCAAAAACTTTCTCACATATTGGCATTACAGTGCCAGATCTCGACAAAGCTGTAGAGTTTTATACTGAAACATTGGGTTTTTATTTGATTATGCCTCCTACTGTTATACAAGAAGAGCCAGAAACAGCCATTGGCCAAATGTGTCAGGATGTATTAGGTAAAGATTGGGGGAATTTTAGAATTGCTCATTTATCTACTGGTGATAGAATTGGGATTGAGCTCTTTGAGTTTCCAAATAGTAAAGCGGCTCAGCCAAAGTTTAGACCTTTCGAGATAGGCTTGTTCCATTTTTCTATACAAGACCCTAATATAGAGCAGTTGGTTAAGAAAATTGTAGCTGCTGGAGGTAAGCAACGTATGCCTATTCGAGAATATTATCCAGGTGAAAAGCCTTATCGAATGTGTTATGTAGAAGATCCTTTTGGGATTGTTTTTGAAATTTACTCCCACTCTTACGAACTCCATTATTCGGCAGGGGCATATAGTTGATGTACACGAGCAAAGTCTTGCCCCCACTGATCCATCTGTAAAATAATAGGAATAAGTGATTTTCCAGTCTCAGTAAGTGCATACTCTACTTTAGGAGGCGTAACTGGATACACTTTTCGCTCTACTAAATTGTCTTTTTCAAGTGCCCTTATCGAATAGGTAAACATGCGATTAGAAATATTGGCAATGCTTTTTTGTAAATTACCTGAGCGTTTAGGGCCATCTTTGAGGTGATATATGATCAGGCTTTTGTATTTATCACCAATCAAATGAAGTACAAGAGCCAAAGAACAACGAAACTCTTTGTCCTTGTACGTTATCTTTTCGTTTACTTCTTTTTTCATAATATAAAAATAAACAATCCCAATAATATGATCATAAACCACATATTATTGGGATTCAAAACAAAGCCTTCATATCCAGTATTACTCGCTGGCTTTCAAGCTATTGACCTGTCGAAGCACTCTCCTCTTAAATTTTACAATCGGCACGAATTGATTATCACTTTGCCCTCTAAAATCAAAGCCATTGACGATTCGCCCTTTTTTGGCAGGTAGTTTTTCTATTTTTTTCTTGAGAGAAGTCCTTACTCCATATCGTTTCAACAAATCACCATAATAGTGTACCAAGTCATACCCTACACAGGCATAAGCATTGGGTTCTACCTTAGAAGCATCCTTGTACACTTGGTAAAACTGGGTATTTTTCATCCCGGTTTCTGATACAAACTCAGGGTCTATAATGTGTACTTGCTGACGCTCATATTGTAGGGTATCCATTTTTTGGAATTTCAACCAAGAATCCAACGCAATGACTGGCGCCTTGATCCCAAGCTCTGACATCGTGTTGAGCACCTTGTTTGCAATCAACTGGCTAGAACTCCCTACAAACACATGCCCAATCTCACTTGGGTTATTCTTTTGTAAAATACTTTTTAACTCGCTAATATTTGAAGTTTTCAATTGTTGGTAAGCCACTACTTGCCCTCCACTGGCCTCGATGCCTTTCTTGTGATTTTCGGCAATGGTTCGGTTCTTTTTAGAACGCCCATAAAATACCAACGCTTTCTTACTTGATAGTTCTTTTACAGCAAACTCACCCGATTTTTGTCCTTGTGTCTCGAGCGAAGGCTCATACATCATCACAAAATCATTTTTAACCAACGATGATTTATTAGAAATGGGGTTAATTACGTTGATTTTACGCTTAGCGGCATACTCAGCGACCTGTTCAAATTGCTTGTCAAACAAAGGCCCCACAATTAAATCTATGTTGGTAAGGTCGCCTTCGTTCATAATAAGGTTGAGTGTATCCCCTCCTTTGCGTAACACATCAAAAGCGATCAGGTTGAGTTTTATCCCCGTAGAGTCTAACTCCTTTTTGGCCAATCGCATTCCTTGGTACAAACTGGCCGAAATACGGCTCAAACGATTACGTTGGCGGCTTTTGAGTACTTCCATATTAAAGGGTAAGATCACTGCGATGTTGTATTCCTTCTTGGTATATATCTTCCCTTTGATTTTTTGCGATTTAGGTCGTTCAAGTTGCATACTCTCAATCAAAGCCTCCATTAGCTCCAATTCTCGCAAATCCTCCGAAGAAGTCGCAATTTTATTCACAAGCAATTGCCCAATGGTTTTATCGGTAGGGTTATCCTGTTGAATTTTTTTGAGGGTAGGCAAGTCAGAAGTTACCAGATAAAAGCCCTTCATATTGGCAATGTCTTGTTGCATGCTTTCCGCCTTGATACGGTTAAGATATTTCAACGCATTGGTGTAATCCTTTTCTCGAAAGTAAATATCACCAAAGGCATAATACACCTCTTCTTTATTTACCCAGTCTGGAAACTTTTCAATCAATTGGGTAAATGTTTGCTTGGCATCGTCTATTTTCTTGCTTTTCAAGGCTGCCAGTCCATAATAATAGAAAGCAAACTCTTCGTACACATTATTCTTAAGAGGCACCATCAGTTTTTTAAACTGAGTCATCGCCTCGGGGTATTGCTGATCCATCAACAATTTTTTCCCTGCCTGGTAAGTCGCATACATTTGCTTTTTGCTTTGTGCCTGCAAAATACCAGGTATAAGTAGTCCTGTTAAAATAAGTAGTTTTAAGTGTTTCATTTGTATAGAGTTTAGGTCAGGGTTTTTACCTGCTTTTCATAATGTTTCTGGTAGGTTTTGAGAACTCGTTTAAACAGTGTCTTCAGTGCCAAAAATGATGCATTTTCAGCCTAGATGATCACTTTTAAACAAGCTCTTATCTTGTGAGTCTTGCAAAATTAGTAAAAACTGTCATAAAGCGAGGCGACGTTTTTTGTTTTTCACGCATGGCAAGTAAATAATACTCCCTCATTGGTAAGAATTTACTTAAATAAGTTAACTTACCTGGGTTAATACTCCCAACAAGACTATGATCAAGGCAATATTACTCCTGCATATATTACTTGAGGTAGGTGCAGGTCTTACATTTGTGCTTGCCCCACAAGTGTTTCCAGGACTCGAACAGGCACAAGGGCGTACCCTTGCTTTCGCTAAGGCCTACGGGTACGCCGCCATTGGCATAGGTTCATTAGGCATAGTGGCCCTCTCAAAATATTATCAAGCAGGAGCCTTACCAGTGGCCTTATTTACCCTTGGTGTGTTTCACACTGGTATTGCCATTGCCCAAATCAATACTCCCATCGTCCCCTCTATGCAAGTAGAACCCATCATTTTGCATGGAGCCATTGGAATGGCTTGTTGGTTTTATTATTGGAAAGAACGATGACTATTTTGAAGTACTCCTGATCAATTCCAATCCATTTTTTTTCGCTTTTGCCAATAAACATCGGAGGTTTCTTCCAATGATTGCAAAGCTTCTTCTACTTCTACATCCCAAGGGATGTCCAAGGCTTTTAAATTAGATTTTAAATGCTCTGGGTTGGCCGCACCACTGAGCACCACATTTACAAAAGGCTGATGTAGTACATAAGCCAGTGCCAAGGCATCTATAGTAGTGTTTAAGCGATCGGCTTGGCTTTTAAGCAGTTGCCATTGAGGCTCTAAGTGTACGTCTGGGTTACGAAAGGTAAGCCTCCCATTGGCCAATGCTTCCTTGATTACCACTCCCAGCCCCTCCTGACGCGCCGTAGTCAAAATATCAGCCGTAGACCTTTCTAATAAGTTAAAAGTAGCCTGTACCGTGTCAAACAAGCGGACACCTTCTATATTTACCGCCAAGGCTTTTTCCAACGTTTCGGCTTGTTTTGGGCCGCTCAGCGTTAAACCTATTCTCATACCTCGGGCTTTTAGTTGAGCCAAACGACGCAATACTTGGGTATTGTCCAATACTTTACTTTCTAGAGTTGCAGAATGGATTTGATATAAATCAGGATTGACTCCTAGCTGTTGGCGTGTCTCGAGGATTTGTTTTTGCAATACCGTTACCGAATGTTCTTTAATCTCATGTACTTGGGCATTTACCTTCCAGTTGGCAGTATAAGTATACCCCCACTTGGAGGACACAAAAGGCTCTTCTACTTTGTGTGATTTGTTTTTGAGCCAAAACCCTAAAAACGTTTCTGCTTTACCATAAGAACGGGCTACATCAAAATAGCGAATTCCTAACTCCCAGGCCAAGTCCAGCATTTTGCAGGTATGCCATTGCATGGCTTGAGCATTATAGTTTTGTTGTAAGTCTTCGGCATGTCCCAGATTGATATATCCAGGGCGACCAAGGGCGGCCAGGCCCAAACCAATACGAGAGACACGGGGGCCGATCTTTCCTAAGGTGGTGTACTTCATCTTCTTAATAGGTATTTACAAAGGAGTATTGTTGAGTTTTATATGAGGTTGCATTTTATACAAAAAACAAAAATGATCAAAACTACCCATCAGAAATGAATAAAGAACCAGTACTTTAGGTTCGAATTACTTTAAAAGCTTCATCATTTGTAAATAAGCAGGCTTGCTCAATTCGGCTTTGAGGAGTTTGTAGGGCTGTAAAAAATTCCCTCGGCCACGATTGTCAATAAATGTGTAGCGCTCGGTTTGGCGAACTTTGTGGCCTTTTTGCTTAAGTTTTTCCAGAATTTGGGCTTTTAATTTAAAATATTGATCAATCAAAGCTTCAAACCCTACATCAATGGCATTGTAAGCTTTTCGAAAGTTACGATTAGCCATAATCCCTTGAAAAATGTAGGGGTGCTTTTTTTGCCCCCAAATCATGTATTTGAGAATATAAAATTTAAACTCAAGGTAAGAGAAGTAGGTAGCATCTATTTCTGCAAAAAAATTGAACCAGTCAGCAGGAGTTTGTTTGGTTTCTTTTACATAATACTGGTACAGGTTCATAGAGTTTTTTGTCCCTTGATAATAGGCATTGAGTTCGTCTAGTAAACCATACACCCCTTCTAGCTGGGTACCTTGATTGGGTTGCGAAGGGTACACATAGTTTTTGAACCGAAGGGTACGCAACTTTTCAGGCACAATTTGCGCAATCTCTCGGCTGGGGAAGGTCTTGGTTTGTGTCACCAGTATGGAGTCTTTTTCATTGATATAAAAAAGCGAATAACGTTTTCGGGGGTTATATAAGGCAGGATTTTTTTGTAAGAATTTATAAGCTAGGCGCTGGGTATACAAATGACAAACCTCATGCACTACAGTATTGAGGTCTTTAGCTATATCGGCATCGGTAGCACCATTCATAAACGCAATAAAATCTACATCGCTACCCAGGTTTATACTTCTGCCTGCTACTCTAAAAGATGCCGGGGTATTGTAATAATTGGTGACAATGTTATAACCATTGGGATCATATTTCTTCAGCAATTGCCAGGCTCTAGCTTTGATTTGTGTCCGGCTTCGATGTTGGGCAAACCCGCCTGACACCACACTAAGTACCAAAACCAGTTGTACAATCAGTTTTTTCGACATCTTCTTCTAGGGGATATAACACACACAAGAAACAAATACTTTGGTTGAATATATTTGATTTGTTGCTTGACTTACTATTGATTTTTTCTTTGGGCAATTAATAAGTTAGCGCCTTGAGGAAGGTAACCAAACGAAAACGGCAACGCTGGTGATGGATTGCTACGATATTGTTGTCTTAAATCGTTTTGGTAAAATCTTTTGTAACCATTGAGGGTGCCCGCATAACGACCATAAAAAGTCATACTCCAGGTGTCTTTGGAAAAAGATTTAAAAGGCAATCCAGAATCATCTTGTACCACTACTTCTGATTGACTCAATAGAGCATCTTTGAAAGTGGTATATTTTTGCTGATGTAGCAAATATTCACCTGTTTTCATAAAGGTTATCTTGTGGTCAAAACGTTTCAAATAGTTCTCTATTGTCTTTTGATTTTTTTCTTGTGCCAAGTCTGTTTTTAGATATACCAAGGTTTGCTTACGTACTTTTTCTACATTTAAGAAATCAATCACAATACCCGCAATATTGGTGCTTTTGGCGGCAGAATCGGCCTTCACTTCGCTACGCTCTCCTTCGTCGTTCAAGGTAATATAGCGCACATCGCATATGTGATTGTCGGTACGCCCCAACAATACTCCTAACACCGGCAATATACCCGATTGCTTCAGATATTTTTGCAAATCCCGGGTGCTGAAGTTTCCACGCTGAGAAAATAAACGCATCGCATTGCGAACATTTCCTAAATAAGCATTTAGAAACTTTTCATCAAGATCCTCTAGCTCAGGTAAGGTACCTATGTCTTCCTTTCCAAGCAGTATATAATTGTCACAATTGGGAAAAAGGGTGTAGGCGTGCAAAAAATCAGGGCCACTAAAGGGGTATACCAAGTTATGAGTGCTTTGATTGATATTTTCCAGGGCATTGGTTCGCCAGGCACGTATATTTTTCAAACGATTGCCTTCCAAGGTTTTCCACATTTTTTCAATATTGGTAATGTGACGCTTGGTGGCTTGTTTATTAAAAATATTCATCACCGTTTGGTTGCCCGCCGTGTTGAAAGGCATTCCTCCCATAATTAACGAAAGGGAAGTATACGTTTCATTAATTCTTAATGCACTACGGTCATTATTGTTATTTACTTGCTGTATATTTTCACGCTTAATGGAACGATCTGCCGAACGAACCATCTTTTCACTTTTATTTCCCGCAATACGATAAATAAAAACAGAGGCAATCAAAATAAGCGTAACCCAAATAAATTTTCTCATAACAAATGGGAGTTTTACCGAATGGTAAATATACTAAAAAAGCCTGAAAATCAATAATTAACAACTTTGCTTTGCCTTACAAATGCTTACTAGTGTGGCCTGGTTTTCTCTATTAAACCAAGTGTTTTAGCCAGTTATTTTTTCCTGCAAACCAAAATACTCGACTTATCAGTCCACCAATGATAACCAAAGGTGAAATTGATGGGTTTTACTGTTTTATCGGTACGAAACTGCTGGTTTAAATCTTGCTGAAACCCATATTTAAAATCACGGATGGGGCGAGCATACTTACCATATAGCTTTACCTTCCATTTGTCTTTGTAAAAGCGGTAAGGCACCCCGGTATCGTCTTGTACTACGGCTGAGGTATTATTAAGTATAATATTGCGAATGGTACTAAAATTATAACCATGCAATAAATAAGAAGCTGATTTGGTAAAAGCCATTTTATTGGCAAAACCCTTGATAAATTTCACTAAATGTTTTTTGCTGCGCATAGCTGCATCCACAAAGTCGGTTCCGAAATAATATAAACGTTGTGGCAAGTCTCTTTGGCTGTTTTTAAACTCTACCGTTACTCCTTTAATGCCAGGGTAGTATTTAGTATCATCAAAAGCCACATATTTTGGCGTCCCATCCTTTTGAACGTATACTTTTTGAATGCTTAGTATTTTATTACTGCTTCGCGCCATAAATACTGCCACCAAAGGCAGTACTCCCTTGACATTGCTATTGAGGCTATTCATCATGTCGCGTGTAATGAAATAATTGCGATTCATTAAAATAGCCAGGGATTTTCGTAAGCTATACAGGTAGTTTCCTTTGAGCTGAGCCGCCGTAGGAAGCTTGCCTATTTTTTCCAGCCCAAACAATAGATAATTCTCACAATTGGGAAATAACAAATAGGCATTCAAAAAATCTGGCCCAGCAAAGGGGTAAAACAAGTTGGTACCTTCTTTATTCAAGTCTGCAATTTCATTATCACGCCATTTGCGCATTTTAGTGAGTTTTTTAGCTTCCAGTTTTTTCCAGGCACTCTCAAACTGGGTATAATGCGCCTTTATATTATTGGCTTGTCTCAATTGTTTGATGTTTGCCGGAGCGGTTTCAGGCAAAGGCAATGCCGCCATCATACGCGCCACATGATCCGCATCCAAAGTAGACAACACCTTCGGCGAAGATGTGTAAGGTTGTGCCTGTAAGGTCAGGCCTATCCCAAACAATAATAAAGTTAAAGCTATCTTTTTCATAAATCTATTTATACAATCACAGAACTTTTCTGGAAACGCAATTGGTTGTAAGAGTATATCTAAAAATTGTAATCCGGACTAAAAAAGCGATTGAACACCGATAACATCAGCATTTTTATTTCCGAAGACAACATTGAGATATACTCTAAGTAAAGGTGAAGATAAATCACCTATTGTAAAAAGACTATTGAAGAATGAGAAATTTAGCTAAATCAATTTTTATTAGTACTCTGCCTGTATATGGGTTAGTAGCAGGCATTTATGCCCTTACTCAAGTTATCAACGAGTTTTCGCTACCCTGGCTGGGAGCCGCATTGGGTGCCCTCACCATTGGAATATTTTTCGCGGTTATACTTGCTTTCCGCCCGATAGCTCGTACCAAACCAAACGCTCCTGAGCTTACCCTTCTTATTACCATTACGGCTGTATTTGCCCTTGTTACCGCTTTTGTCAACAAACCTCTCCAAATTACTCCCATGGTGTTGGCACTTGTGAATGGTGTGGGATGGCTGGTATACATTTTTTGGTATTCCAGCTTTGGAGACCGCAGCAACAATGAGTTTTTGCAGGTAGGTCAGCAGTTGCCCATATTTGAATTGGAAAATGAAAAAGGTGAAAAAATAAGCAGTAAAACGTATGAGGGTAGCACTACCCTGTGGATGTTTTATCGTGGCAACTGGTGTCCATTGTGTATGGCACAAATACGAGAAATAGCAAAGCAATACCAGGAAATGGCCAAAAGAGGGGTAAAAGTCGCATTGATAAGCCCTCAACCCCATGGGCATACTCGTCAGTTAGCGCAAAAGATGCAAGTGCCGTTTGATTTTTTGGTAGATGTGAAAAATCAAGCCGCCAAGCAGCTCAATATTTTGGCCGAAAATGGTCTTCCTAAAGGTATGGAGGTATTGGGCTATGATTCTGACACAGTAATGCCTACAGTGCTTATGACCAATGCCCAAGGTAAAATTATTTTTGCCGACCTCACTGATAATTATCGGGTAAGACCCGAACCTGCTACTTTCTTGAAAGTATTAGATGAGCAAGTAGCTGTGGCTTAGCAGTAAAACAAGAAGTTAATAGATTGAGAGTGTCGCAAATAATTGTGGCGCTCTTTTTTAATGTTAGAAGTGTGCTGGTTTCATAGTCACAAAAAAACCTGTCGTTTTACGGACAGGTGTCATTATTATCTGAAATATCTTTCAAAGATTTATTCTGAAAATGAACCTCTCTGCTTTGCTCAAATAGTTTGACTTGGTGAATAATGTGGTCTTTGCTTATGGATACAAATGATCCGGCAAGCAAGTCAATTTTTATTTAGTAGCTACCACAGGGTTGGCTCAGAGTATTCTCAAAAAGTAAATTTAAAATAAGTCAGAGGAGTTAATCCTCAAAAGTAATTTCCATCTTTATAGTTGCATAATCTGCCAAAATAGACTCTATTTTATTATGCGAAATAGAGTGTCTTTTCAAAAAATCGTAACGAGCGTCTTTGTATTTAATCTTCCTTTCTG
>DMXI01000084.1 GCA_003483885.1 Microscillaceae bacterium | reverse complement strand
TGGCTAAAAAAATGAAGTCGCCAAAGGCAAGTGCTGCAAATAGGTTTTACAACAATAAAAATTAGTTATATCCTTCACATAAACTTAATATTAAAATTGAGTGAAACAGAACTTAACAGTCCTGCGATTCCATCGGGGCCATACAACCATTTAACTATAATAATGAAAGCGAAACTCAAAACTTGCGTAACTTCAGTTATTGATACTGCCATTCATTCTAGTTTCACTCCTTCCTTTTTCAAGTTTTTGAGTAGCGTATTAGAGTAAGTACCTGGAAATAAACGTACGAGCCTGTCTAATAAAGTAGCCTTGCTGCCTACCAAAATACGCGATTTTTTGCGTTGAATACTTTTTACAATTTGTTGAGCCGTGACATAAGGAGAAGATTTGAGCGACTTTTGGAAGCTTTTGGTAAATTCGTTGCGTTCTGCTTCACTCATCTTGGTACTGTCCCAGCGAGAGTTTTTAGCAATATTGGTATTAATTCCTCCTGGATGCACGGTGTGAATCGTTACATGGGGAAACATCATGAGTGCTTCCATTCGAAGCGATTCGGTAAAGCCTCGAATGGCAAATTTGGTAGTACAATAAGCCGATTGAAAAGCAATGCCTGCCAATCCAAACACACTGGACACATTGACCAGCGCGGCTTCGGGTTGTTGTTTAAGTAAGGGCAAAAAGGCTTTACTTCCGTATACCATCCCCCAAAAATTAATCCCCATAATCCACTCAAAGTCTTCGTAGCTGACTTCTTCGGCCGATAGCCTGCCTAGTGCCACTCCTGCATTGTTGATCACTACATCTACTTTGCCAAAGGTTTGTTGTGCCTGATCGGCGAAAGCTTGTACTTTTTCTTTGTCAGATACATCAAAACTCATCGACTCAATTTGTTGAGATGCCCCTACGATTTTTCGTAATTCTTGCACGGTTCCTTCCAGCCCTTGTGGGTCATAATCATTGAGGAACAAGTGACTGCCTTGTTCAGCAAATACTTTGGCTAGGTTTTGACCAATACCTGAAGCTGCTCCAGTAATCACTACTACTTTGTCTTTGAGGGTTTTCATGTTTGTTAAGCTTTGTTGATGTGTGTCAATGGGATAGGTGTTCAAATTAGTATTTTTTTACTAGTTTGAAAATTTTCCCCCAAGAAAGCGCTCGTTTTACAAAGGCCAGGTTATTTTTTAGGCAGCTTTTGTTTGAGTTGGCGGTATTGGTTGGCTCTGATGTTTTCTTCGGCTAATTTCACGGTTTCATCAATGCGTTTTTGACGGGTTTCAGGTCTTTTGGCATTAAATATCCACTCCAAAATCCCTCTTTTGGTAGATTTGGGAAATTTTTGCCAATAGCCGAAAGCCGTAAGGTTTTGGTCAAAGCCCTGTTGCAGGTCGGCAGGTATAATAAGGTTTTCTACATCGTCTAAGGCATTCCAGGTGCCATTTTGTTTGGCGATTTCGATCATCTCGAGGCCAGCAGGAGCCATCAGATTGGCCTCCAGTAATCGTGCTACTTTGTCTTTGTTGACTTTGCTCCAGTTGCTTTTAGGATTACGCTTCGAAAAATACTGGTAATAACTCTCACCGTCTCGTTTGTTGGGTTTGCTATCTACCCATCCAAAGCACAAAGCTTCATCTACCGATTCGGAGTAGGCAATACTTGAAGTGGGGCTCTCTTTGTGGTAAATAATAAGCCATACGCTTTTTTCGGAAGCATGATTTTGCTCCAGCCATTGCCGCCAATCGGCTCGGGTAGGGGCGTGGTAGGTTTTTACATTGTCTTTGGTTTCCATTGTTAGGAGAATTTATCTAACCATTTGGCAGCCCTTTTGGCTACCGATTTTCTATCATCTTTTTGGAGTCTTTCCAGGTGAGGTTTTAACCATTCTTTCAATACTTCGTCTTTGTTAGCCCATTTACTCAAAGTCTCCATACTATTATTAAGCACAATCCAATCGTCATGGTGGGCCAGGTTCTTTTGCATAATGACCATCGCCCTTGCTCGTTGCGAGTTGCTTAAATCTTTGCTTAAAAAATCGAACAAATTAGCCAATGTCCATTGGGTAGAAGCTTGATCAATGTGAGCAATTTGCTCCAGCAGAGCATCAATATAAGGAATCAGGAGTGATTTTTCGGATTTAGCAATACGTTTCATCGCGTTGGACACCCGCAAGCGAACCACTTCGTCATCGCTAAAGTAGCATTGAAACAATTCATCGAAACGGATGTGATCTGCCAAAACTGCCTCTACTACTGCAATGGTATTGCCTAGAGAGTTAGGGTGGCCACCCTTGAGGGCTTCTTCAAAATTTTTGATCATAGTATTTTGGAATATCAGACAAACAAAATTCTTAATTTAATATTTTACAGATGTTACAGAAGGGTTAAATCAAGGGTTTTATGCTGCATAAACAATATAGCCATACAGCCATTTAACCATAAAAATACGCATATTGAACTTTAAAAATTGAAGATAAAACTCAATGAAATACTTTACTTATTTATTCTTGCTAATTGGCTTAGGAAGCTGCTCAAATTTGGTGTGGGGGACATATTATAATAAATTAGAGTGGTACAGCATAAGCCTCGAAAAAACTGCAGCTATAGAAAAAAAAGAAGTGGGCCTTTCGGCTAAGGAAAAAAAGTTTGCCCAGGTTTTAATGGCCAATCAACCCAAATCTTTGCGCAAAGCCGATTTTATCAAAGCGTTAGAAGGTTTTGGATTTGTAAAACAGCAAGTACCATCCAAGAAATTTGCTGGTATTAATGAACTTTTGTTTAGCGAAAAAAGCGAGGGAAGACGAACGACTAGTTGTGAACCGTTTTATCGAGATATTTTGGTCTTTAGAAGAGATGCTCGTTTGGTAGGTATTGCCAAGATTTGTTTTGAATGTAACAAAAGCTATATGGTTGGTATTGAGCACCAAACCCGTAACTTTGGCAAAAAGAATGATTACGAGGATTTAGAAAAAATCTTAAAAGCAAAACCATAAAAAACATCATGTTAGGACTAAGAACGACTATTTACAAAGTCGCTGATATTGCTGCAGCCAAGACTTGGTATACTGAGGCATTTCGACAAACGCCTTATTTCGACGAACCTTTTTATGTGGGGTTTAACATTGCAGGATATGAACTCGGACTCCAACCTGAGGCAAGCCCCACCACTGACAAGCCCGAGAGTGTGGTAAGTTATTGGGGGGTAGAAGATATACAAGAATCATTTGACCGCTTGCTTGAGCTAGGGGCTGGCGAGCACGAAAAACCTACCAATGTAGGAGGCGAATTGATGACTGCCACAGTGAAAGACCCTTGGGGTAACCTCATTGGTTTGATTTACAATCCTTATTTTAAACTCCCCTAAGTATTTGAAACAAACATTACCATCCAGCCCCAAAGGTGATTTAGGGCAGCATTTTACGCCTCAGGCCGTGGCTAATTTTATGCTAAGTTTGAGCAACGTTCCTACCAATGCGCAAGTGCTGGAACCCTCTTGTGGAGAGGGTATTTTTTTGGAAAGCCTACAACAACGAGGCTTTGACCAAATCACGGCTTTTGAAGTAGACCCACGGTTAGCTAGGTCATTTGATGATGTGCAGTACTCCAGCTTTGTATCGGCCGATATTGGGCAAAAATTTGACCTGATTATTGGAAACCCTCCCTACATTGGGTGGAAAAAGTTACCCTCATATTTAAAAGAAGAACTCAAGGAAAATGAGCTATGGCAAACCCATTGCAATAATTTGTGTGATTACCTATTCATATTTATTCTAAAGTCGGTAGAATTGCTCAAGCCTGGTGGGGAATTAATTTTTATCTGTCCTGAATATTGGATGAATACCACCCATTCCCAGTCTTTACGCAACTATTTGATCACCCAAGGGTATTTTGAATGCTTTTATCATTTTAGTGAAACGCCTATTTTTGAGCAAGCCAATATTTCTACGGTTATTTTCAAATATATAAAAGGCAACGCATCAAATCTCCCCCCCATAAGCATTACAAAGTACACCTCCCGACAAGCTCTCAATGCACAAACGCTGGATGCTTTGCATCGTTCAGACGCAAAAATTCCTGGTTTAGAGCAATTCAACATTTCGCAATTTAAACCTGATCAAAAATGGCTACTGGTTAGGCCAGTTATCTTACAAGGTTTGCAAAGGTTTGCAGAGGCGTGCCAAACAACCATTGGAGCAGTATGCGACATTGCCCACGGCTTGGTAAGTGGACTCGAGAAGGCTTTTCGTTTGCCAGAAGATTTGCCATTGAATACATTAGAACGTCAACATCTATTATCAGTAGTGAAAGGCAAAGACCTGGAGCAGTTTCGATCTACCAAAATGACTCCTTACATTTTTTTGAACGAAGTAGCGACTGAGGATAATTTAAAACAAGGCTTTCCTAACTTTTATCAGCATTTGCAAACGCATAAAGCTGCACTAGAAAAACGCTATCAATACAACCGAACCATTCCTTATTGGCATTGGGTGTTTTTGCGTAGTTTTCAACGTTTTAGCCAGCCTCAACCCCGTATTTTTGCTCCAGTCAAGGAACGCATTACCCACAAAAATTATGTTCGCTTTGCCGCTATTTCAGCAGGACTTTATCCTACCCAGGATGTAATCGCTCTCTTTCCGAAGCCTACTACTCAAGAGAGCCTTTGGTACATACTGGCTTTTTTGAATAGCCCTATAGTATTTGAATGGTATCAGTACCATGGCATTGTAAAAGGCGGGGTGGTGGAGTTTTCGGAGAAACCATTGTCCAGTATTCCTTTCCGAGCCATCGACTGGCAAAATGCTCAAGAAGTAGCCTTACACGAACAAATTACCCAAGCTAGCCAAGCTTTGGTCAAAGAAGCCAATGCTCAAATGCAAGAAGCAATCAACCAGGCCTTTGGTCAATTGTTGGATGAATTATGACCAAGGTCATATGTTTTGGAATGACTTCGCCTAAATTTGTGTTTTGATACTATACGCATTTTTGAGTGAGTATTTCTTGAATAAACACGGTTTTCTTATAGAATTTGATATATCACGTTTTAACCCCTCCTAGCCTCCCCAAAAGGGAGGAATATTATTCGTTATCGGTACTCGAAGAGTTCTTTATTGTACCATTTCTCCCCTTTGGGGAGAGTAAGAGGGGTTTATCAGGAAGTTTATACCAACTTTCATTTTTATAAGAAACCTCTACTTGAATAGATAAGTTATGAACACCATTAGCACCGAAAATATAAAAGAAACCTATGGCGTAGGGGGAATGAGCTGTGCAGCTTGCGCCGCCAGTGTAGAAAGCCAGCTCCAACATCAACCAGGAGTAAGCCAGGCTACCGTTAATTACGCCAATCATACTGTATTATTAGAGTTTTCGCCCACGCAAACCGATGAATTGGCTCTCCAGAAAAGTTTGCAATCAGTTGGCTATGATTTGATTATCGCCACTGAAGAAGCCTCCACTGCTGACCAACTAGAGGCCCAACAACAGAAGAAATTACAACAAATCAAACGCAATGTAGTTGGAGCTTCTCTGCTGACGATTCCTTTAATGATCATCGCGATGGGGTTTCCTGATATGCCCTACGCCAACTACCTCATGTTGGGATTAACCACCCCAGTATTGGTACTTTTTGGCCGACAGTTTTACCAAAATGCCTGGAAACAAGCCCGACATCGTCAGGCAAATATGGATACTTTGGTAGCCCTGAGTACTGGAATCGCCTTTTTATTTAGCTTATTCAATACCGTGTATCCAGCGTATTGGCAGCAAAAAGGGTTAGAAGCCCACGTATATTTTGAGGCATCGGCTGTCATCATTGTATTTATTCTTCTGGGAAGGCTACTGGAAGAAAGAGCTAAGTCAGGTACTTCAGCAGCAATTAAAAAGCTCATAGGGCTACAGCCCCAAACTGTGACCAAAATAGATAAATCGGGTGCTCAGGCGGTGGTACCTATTCAGGATATTGTAGAAGGCGACGTGATTTTGGTAAAGCCTGGAGAAAAAATTCCGGTAGATGGAGTGGTGATACAAGGGCAATCTTTGGTAGACGAAAGTATGATTACTGGAGAGCCATTGCCGGTAAGTAAAGGGCTTGATGATCAGGTATTTGCGGGTACGCTTAACCAAAAAGGAAGTTTTCAATTGCAGGCCCAACAAGTAGGTGAAGCCACGCTACTAGCGCAAATCATTAAAAACGTACAACAAGCTCAAGGAAGCAAAGCACCCGTACAAAAACTAGCTGATCGTATTGCGTCTGTTTTTGTGCCTGCGGTGATGATGATTGCGATCATGAGTTGGTTGACTTGGTGGATATTGGGCGGGCCAAATGCCTTTTCTCAAGGACTATTGGCAATGGTAACGGTATTGATTATTGCTTGCCCTTGTGCTTTGGGATTGGCCACCCCTACGGCTATGATGGTGGGTATGGGTAAAGGGGCCGAAAACGGTATATTGATTAAAGATGCTGAAAGCCTCGAGCAAGCTGTCACTGCTCAAGTAGTTTTACTGGATAAAACAGGCACCATCACCCAAGGAACCCCACAGGTAGTAGCTGAAGCCTGGGATTTGGCCAATGAAGACCCACTCCATTGGTGGCAAGTGCTGCAGGCGATTGAACAACAATCGGAACATCCACTAGCACTGGCAGTATTGGCACAAGCCAACCGCAAAGTGACCGAAAATAACCTTTTGCTCAATGATTTTGAAAGCATCCCCGGCAAAGGAGCCACCGCCAAAATACAGGGCCAAAGCTACTGGGTAGGCAATGAACAACTGATGAAAGATCAAGGGCTTGTTATTTCGGATAATTTATTGAAGGAAAAGGAAGCTTTTCTGGCCAAAGGATATACTTTGGTGTGGGTAGCCAATACCCAAAAAGTAGCGGCAATTTTGGCCGTGGCCGATACCATTAAGCCTTCTTCTCGAGAAGCCATTGCCCAACTACAACAGCAAGACAAGCAAGTATATATGCTTACTGGTGATCACGCCGCATCGGCTCAGTTGGTGGCGCAAGAGGTAGGCATTCCGCATTTTGAAGCAGGAATGTTGCCTCAAGACAAAGCCCAGTTTGTAAGAAAGCTACAAAGTGAAGGTAAAACCGTGGCTATGGTAGGGGATGGCATCAACGATTCAGAGGCATTGGCCCAAGCCAATATGAGTATTGCTATGGGGCAAGGCTCCGACATTGCCATAGATGTAGCCCAAATGACTTTGATTTCTTCGGATTTACAAAAATTACCACAGGCCTTTGCTTTGTCGCGGCAAACGATGCGTACCATTCGCCAAAATCTATTCTGGGCCTTTATTTATAACCTGATTGGAATCCCGATTGCGGCCGGGTTGCTATACCCTATCAATGGTTTTATGCTCAACCCGATGTTGGCTGGAGCCGCTATGGCCCTAAGCTCAGTATCGGTGGTAGGAAATAGTTTGCGGTTGAAATGGGCGAAACTTCATAGTAAATGAATAGTGATTGTGTTAGGCTTGGGTATAACCTTCTAGCACTTCACGTAACTTAGCGGGAACTTCAACGGGGTGTTTTGTTTCTGGATCGATACAAACTTGAGTTAATTCTGCGGTAAAAACGTTGTCGGATTGCACAAATCCATTTACTGTAAAAACAAAGGCACTGGTGCGTATTTCCTGGAGCGAAACCCTCATTTCGAGTGCATCATCCCAGGCCATAGGCTTTAAGAATTCTACTTTAAAAGCGCGAGCTGGTGGTAAAACGCCTAAGTCAAGGACACTTTTCTCGGCAGGCGCCCCGAAGCACTCTGTTATAAAATCTAAAATGGCCTCCACCACAAAATAACTTATTCTGGGCGTATAGAGAACCCCGCCTGGGTCACAATCTCCAAAACGTACTTTCCTTTTTACAATAAACTCTTTATTCATATGGGTACATTGGTTATCAATACTTTAGGGTCCTGGCGCTCATTTGAATGAGTGTCTCTTTTTAGGAGCGTTTCCAAACGCGGTTCAACTGATTATGTTGCTCGGATGCAATGTAATTCTGCATTCTAGCCTATACATTTTCCCGTTGGTGGTGACGCTGCGCTCAAACACCAACAAAGGTGAAATCACCCTCATTTTGAGAGAGATTTGATGAAGTTGCCTGGAGTCACATGGGTAATTCTCTTAAAATACCGGTGAAAGTGACTCTGATCATGGAATCCCACCTCGAGCGCGGTTTGGGCAATGGACCTGTTTTGGGCCAAAAGTGCTTTTGCTTTGATTACCCTCAGATTCGTTAGATAAGTATGAGGTGCTACGCCAATATGTTTCTGAAAAGTCCTGAGAATTTGGCTGGGGCTTCGGTTGGCGATGTTCGATAACTGCTTCAGTGAAATTGATTTGCCGTAGTACGCATGGAGGTAGTCAATAATGGTCGACAAATAAGAGGGCTTGGTGTCAATGGTAGGAAGCCGCAACTTAGTATGGCAGTTATGATGGAATAGCGCCAGCATTAATTGGGTAAAAACGGATTCCACATTTAAAAGACCTGTTGCCTGATGGAGTTTCAGATGGGTTTGAAGACAATTGATAAAAAAATCATTATTGTAGGATATCTTTTCCAAGAAGTCAATCTCTTCTGCCCGTTTTTGTTCTTCAGCGTTCAAAATATTAGAAACCAATGTATTAGAAAGGTAAAAGACTCGGTATTCCAAAGGCTCCTGACTGGTTGATTTTCCAGAACTGTGCACCTCACCTGGGTTTATTTTGATAATGGCTCCTTTGTGAACACGCTGATTACCATCTCTAAATTTGAACGTACCCATGCCTTTGGTGACAACCGCAAAAGACAATTGGTCGTGATAGTGTTTTTCTTGGCTATTATCTCCAAAAGCAGTTACCTTGGTCAACTCTAGGTGACTCAGGGCAGGCAATATTTTGATATCGGCTTTTATTGGCATGAAGCATCAATTGATAAATGGGTATTTGAGGTGTACCATACTACTAGATATACATATGAATCATCACTTGACTCTCTTTTATGAAATGTTTGCAGTAGGCTTTTTTCGATTCAAGGTCTTCGATTTAAGCTGTGTTAACTCTCCTAACAATTTTGTATGACTAACCAATCCAGGTTGTCTTATGCTATCTGCTAAATTGGCAATTTCTAAATTTAGACTTTCAATCTCTGTTCGCCTATGATTGAGTATATCTCGGTAGGTAGAAATCAATTGTCCCTCTGACTTTTGACTGATCAACATCAGGCTTTCTGCTATTTCGTACGCATCGAGAAAAATATCCTGTGTTTTGGCAAGCGCCACACATTCCTTGATCACCACCTGAGCCAACCTTTTTGCCTCAGCATTTCGATGAAAGATGCCATTGTCTGTCTCTAACAATGGGCAAAGCGAGTTAAAAGCACAATTGATAATTACTTTATTCCAAACGTATTTGACAATATCTCTTTCCGCCCGAAATGCGAAGTGTTGCGTATTAATTTGAGCAATCAAAGCATCAAGCCCATCGTTTTTCCCGTCCATACTCCCCACCGGCGAGGCGGTAACCGTTTTAAACGTAACCTCATTGGTTCCTGTAACTTGGCTTACCGAAAACAACACACAGCGATAAACGTGCTCGAAACTTTTAAAAGGATGTTCTATATTCAGGCCGTTTTGAAGCAATACAATCGCAAACTTTCCTTTAATTTTCCGTAGTTTTTCAGCAATTTCCTGATTTGCAAATGTTTTGGTAGCAATCAACACAATGCCATTGATGGTCGATAAATTACTAAACGTGGTGACAGGAATTGCTTGTTGAAATGTTTCGTGTTTTCCAATCACGGTAATATCGTGTATAGCATCAGGAATGTTATCTACACTTCCCCTTACAAGAGTCACAGGTTTATGCGCCTGTTTTAAGAAAACTGCCAGTGCTTTGCCAATAGCTCCCGATCCAATAATATAAATTTCATTGTCCATGGAGCAAATTTATCAAAGCCTTCAACGCAAGTCTTGTACAAAATAAGCATTTCTCTGGGAATTAAAGCATTTGGATAGTGATTGCTATTGAAAATACCAACCTTATTCAAACATTCGCAACATTTGCTGATAATGAGTTTCATCATCAGTGAAAGGAATACGCTCAATCCAGGCCTCCAGCGCAGGGCTACCTACCCAATCTCGGTTTTGGAGCAAAATCATGATCTTACCTGCATCGTAAAAATCAATTTCACGGAGTTGAGGAATAAATCCCTTGATCAATTCTTGGTCTTGGGTGGTAAATTCTTGACTAATCAGACTTTGGTCATTTTTTGTACTTGGTAAGTCGCCTAATACCAAGGGCACTGTAAAATAAAACCAAGCGCCCGATTCGTTCAAGGCTTGAGTCTCCGAAATAGTCAGTACCCCAATTTCTCCCTCGTGCGCTTTCACTGCCAACTTACAAAAAGCTAACCCCAGCCCAGTAGAGCGTTGATCTTTTCTATCTATTCGCCCAAATTTATCAAAAATAGAGTGCTTGTGTTCATCTGGAATTCCAGGCCCATTGTCTTTAATCCATATTTTGAGTTGTTGCTGGGCCGTCATTTCCTCCGCCTCGAACCGAATGCTTGAATTGGCAGGGCTGTACTTGATAGCATTGCCTAATAGATTGGTAAAAACCCGCAAAATGTATCCAGCATCGACCTCGATAATGAGTTGTAATGGGATCGTATTTTTGATATTGATGAGTTTTTCGTCGGCCAAGTCTCTTATTTGGTGAATGGCCAATGAAATCAAATCCCCGATAGTAATGTGCTTTGGTTGAAGAACTACTTCGTTACTTTCAAATTTTTGTACCTCGAGAATATTATCTAACATACTCAATACTTGTTGGGCAGCTCTCCTTACCTGCATATGGTCAAAGTTAATAAGCGATGTAAGTGGCTGTTTAGCATCGTGTACCAGCATATGCGAGAGCGATTCACGAAAGTTACTCAGTTCAGCTAGTTTCTCGTTGCTGGTTTTTAGTTCTTCAGCTTGTTGCGCAATTTCTTCCTTTTGCACGATTATTTCGTGGGTTTGGCGAGCTACTTCAGCCTCCAAACGTTGTTTTTGCTTGTGCAAACGATAACCATTTATCCTAATGACTACCCACACAAATAATAAACCAGCGATTACATATACAGCATAGGCCCAGCCAGTACGATACCAGGGAGGGGAAATGGTAAATTGAAAACTGCTTTCTTTACTGACTGTTCCATATACATTTTTTGCTTTTACCAGAAGTGTGTAGTTACCTTCTTGCAAATTGGTGTATTCTTTTTTGGTTTCAGTGCTCCAAGCCGACCATTTGTTATGAAAGCCCAGCAGCTTATAAGCATATTCTAACTTTTCTGGTGCCTCAAAAAACGAGATAGAATAGTGAAAAGTAAATTGACCAGAGTTGTAGGCAAGCACTGTATCCCCAGCAATTTGATGGGTATCAAGGACAGCATTTATTTGGATCGGATAATGAAAGTTATAGTCTTTCTCTTTTTGGGGATCGAAGATGAATAGGCCTTTGGAAGTGGCGACGTATAATTTGTTATGATGTACCATGAGCTCTCTCATTTCAAGAGAGGGTAATCTTAAGAAGGGTTTTTCATACCATATATACCCTTTGGGTGTTTTTTTAGCTACTCCTAAGGACGTAAATTTATTATTTTGACCTGTGGAAAAAATCTTATTCTTGGTGAAGGTAACTCGATAAGTATTGTCATTTGGTTTCAATCCCTTTATTTTTAACTTTGATAGCTTTCGGGATTTATCTTGAAATTCATAAATGCCCGAAAAATTATTTATTAAAACCTTGTCTTCCCAAATTTGCACATTACTTAGGGCATCATCGCCAGTAAAATACCCTTTTTCGGTGCTGAAAGTCTCCTTGGATAAAACGGTTGGAAATTTTTCAGCATCAAGTGTATAGCACATGACCCCCGCTTGGTTGAAGCCCATCCAAAGCTCATTTCCTCTTCTTAAAATACTCAAGGCGATCTCAGTGCCCTGATGTTTCATTTCTCCTACTTCTTCTAATTGGTCGTTGACCAAGCGCATTACCTTGATTTTGCCTCGAAACGAGATATAAATGAAGTTTAAAGAATCTTTGTAAATTTCACAGATGCCCCTTGAGTTGAAAATTAACTTCTTCGTATTATTGACATAGTCTACCAAAAATATTTGGCGAGTGTCGCCCGCCAGAAGCTTTCCTGAACTGGCACCACATAGTCGTATAGCGGGCAGGTCAAAATCAATCGGTATGATTTTTTTATCAGGCTTGATCCATTGTATATTTTGTTGGGTACCTACACCTCCCAAAAAAACGCCATCTTGCTGGGCAAGCATTTTCCTTACCCCTAGCTTTGGCAGATAATATCGAAAAGGAGAAGAGGTCTCTATTTGCGCAATATATTCATTATTAGTAAGCCAAATATTTTTTCGTTGGTCTAAGTAGATATGTCTAATAAAACTATTACCCTCGTATAGTTTTTTAATTGTTCGTTGGGAAAGGTTTAATAAATAAAGATTCTTGGCAGTTGAAAAAATAAGTGTTTGCTTATCCAGCACACGAACAAAATATACTCCTTGCTTGAATATTGCTTCAGCAGCTCTTGGGAATTGTATTTTCTTGGATTCTTTATCGGAAATGGTCCATAGCCCTTGTTGGAAAAAAAGACCCAGTAAATTATTTTTATATTGACTTAACCACATGGTAAGTGCCCCTCGACTTCCATTTGTTGATGGAGTTTGATGCTTGAATCTGGTAACAAAATCTTGCTTTGATTCATCCCAAATCTCTATGGAGCCAAAACGACTCAAATATAATTTTTCTTGAATGATAAATAGATAAGCAAAAGACTTTGCCCGATTGGCTTCAATGGTTTTGATTAAACGGTTTCCATCGGTGATAAAAATTTTCTGTTGAGCAACAAAAAAAATGTATTTTTCAAACTTAATAATTTGAGTAATGACATTATTTTTCCGCTGATCTTTCTTTAATAATGAAGTGTATTGGTAGGTATCCCTGTGTACTCGCCAATAGCCTATATCATTAACTCCCCCTGTGTAAATTTTTTTGTCAGAAATGGCATACGTTTTTAAAAAGATAATATTGACCCCTTGATCATCTTTAGTCTGGTGTAGTTTCCAGTTTTTTCCATCAAATATTAACAGTCCATTGCGATTGGTAAATAAAAATTTGCCATCAGGAGCTTGTTCAATACCAAAGTTTGTCAGTGAAGCCCCTGTTTCCTGAGAGGTATAACTACTGGTGAAAAAATTGGATTTTTGGCTTTGGGCCAGCTTTGCCATACCCAAAACCAACAAAATTGTCAGGATATAGGTGGTACAAATACCAGGTTTAAATTTGTGTAACATGCACTAAAAGTATGAAGTCATCTCGACTTTTAATAATGAATTACAATCAAGGCCCTTGGCAGGATATCCTTTCAAAAATGCCTTAAAAGTAGAGACAGCTTTTATGAAAAGAAAATTCTCAATAAAGAAGTTGTGTATATGTATATGAGTGTGAAAATATAAAAAACAGCATAGAAAAATGAGAGATAGTGTATGTTGTTATCAGGCAGGTAACAAAGAACCAAAATACTGTACCCGGCTTTTTAACTTTGTTGAGCTTCATCTTTAGATTTGGTTTTCAGAAGTATTGTTATTGCCTAAGGCTGTGTCTTTACGGATTGACCAAGACCTGAAGGAGATTGTTTTCTGACTCTACAATGGGGCTGTTTGCCTTTGATAAACTTGCAAGCTGAGGCGGTGAGGATGCTTTTTTAAAAAAAGCTGGATAGAGTAAGATCAAAAGACCATCCATGCAAATTTTTTTTGATTTCTTTCATTTAAAAGGTGAAAAGGAATTAACTAATATCATAGTTAATTTTGAGAAAAGTACAAGAAATAATTTATAAAAAATATGAAAAAGAAAGTCAAAAAACTTAAAGTTAAGAAATTAGGCAAATTAAGCGATGAGCAAATGAGATCGGCCTTAGGAGGTAACAACCCCTCCGTCACTACTACTACAAGCAGTGTACTAGACTCAACAGCACCTCCCTGTGTAATTACTGATGAGAGCTGTCCTACCAATTGTACTGGTGCTGGTGATGATTTTGGGTAATTTACCATTCAAAGCGGTACGTTTCTTACTTGCTTCCAAAGAAAAATAGCAATAGACTGCTATAAACTATACCATTTATGATAACCAGATATTTAATTAAACTTTTAAATGTCTGGTTACTTACTTTAGTGGGTGTTTCCTGTGCTGTTTTATCTGGCGTCCAGATACTTGTGTTTTGCAAAATTACATCAAGAGAGTACTCCATTGATTATGCGAACGTAATCAAATATGCTTGATGACTCAAAAACCTCAAGCATCTGGCAATCAGGAGGTGCATTGTCGGTAAAAGAAATCTGTTCAATCCAAGCCTCATATTGATTTCATACAGAGCGTTTTGTTGCTATACTTGCTTGTTTTTTTTAGCCTTGTTTTTATACATCGCTGTTTTATAAAATTGCATTAAAAAATCCCAGGTAATATATTCCTGTTGTCTGGGGAGTTGCTTGAACAGTCGGTTTAAACTCATATGAATAAGGCTATTTAGGAGTTGTGGCAGTGTAACTTCATTTCTTTCTGCTGCAGTCAATACTTTGATTTGTTGGATAAGTGGCTGCAGGTTTTTCGATCTTTCTCGAAAGAGGTGTTCGTAAATGTCACCCAAGTCGGTTGTTTTTTTCTGATAATCCCGGTAAGCCTTATTGAGTCTCTTCTTGAAATGATTACTTGCTTTAAATTCCTGAGCAAATCCCTGGGCAACTTGAGTAGCAAACGTGAGCCTTTGGTCAAGTGAAAGACCAAAGTCCTGAAGCCAATAATCTATATTTTTCATAGCCAGACAGATCAGATACTCCTCTTCCTCCTGATCTTTATCTTGCTCTAACAGCCGCAACACTTGAATGAGGGTCTTGCTATCTTCCCAAAAAATGACTTCGCAAATCTCTAGCACTTGCAAACCTCCGTAACGAAGCACTTCTGGTTCGTAGGTGTCAAAATGGATGCTGATGAGGCCTTTTTGTAGATGATGTTCAAGAGCAGAATGAATAACAGTAAATACATCAGAAGTGAGTCGTTGCAACTTTATACGGATTCTTAAATGGGCACCTTGGTGATCTTTGTATCTAATAAAAAACCATTGATCTACGTTAGCACCAAGTTTGGCAATGATGTTGGGAATATGGGTTTTTAATAGTTCATCTGAAGTAAATGCCCCACAATAGATTTTGAAATATACCCAGGAACCACCCAAAAAGTGCTTACATGAAGGCTGATGCTTAAAGTCAACCTTGAGTTTTCTTGGATTGGTTACCTTCAATGGAACCACCATTTCGTTGGTATACCCTTGCCCTAGTACGTCCTTTACTACATAGTCTTCAAACAAATATTCTTCAATGCTTACTTCCTGATTACCTTGGCCGAGTTTGTCCTGTAAAATTTGCCTGGATAATGCACAATTTTGGTCGATCATAAGTTTGCGATCTCCCATAGTCAACCAAAATCGTTCAGGAACTCCCAAAGCAGCTAAATCTTTGACTCGTTTTACTTTCCAGATGGCGGGGGCTACTACTACCTCGTCAATCTCAACCCTGGGTAAAAACACACAACGGCCAAGTGCGCCCCAGTTCCAATTGCCCACATACGTACGTTGATAAGCCAAATCGCAAAGAAAATTGTAAGCTGGAAAATTGCTTCCTCGTTGATTATGAGCGGTGGTAAGAAATGGTATCACCCTTTTGCCCGTGAGGACATGATGAAGCACAATTTCATCAAAAGCAACACTCACTGCTAAATCTTTGGGCAAAATAACTTCCTCATCAGGGTAGAGGTTCGGATCAGCAAAAAGCACCAGTTTATAATTCCTGATATTGGAAGGCCGATTCAAAATATTGTAAGTCTTGGGATGGGCGGGGGCATGTACGATTTCGGCATACATCACCTCTGGGTTGGTACTTTGTTCATACTTCGTAATTTGTTGCACAGCTTGCTCCAAAGCTGAGTTTGTCAAAGCAAAGCGCCCCAGATAAGTACCTGCTCCCAAGTGGGCGTTTTTCAACTGAATTTTGTCCTTGCCAAGCACCGACACCAAGGCCCCCAAAGTTTCCGGGTAATGAGAGTGATCAGCGTTTATGCTGCCAAAAGTATCTAATAGCCCTTTGCTGGATAACTTTACTATTTTGTTGCCCAAAAGTGATTGAGAATAGGTTCTAAATAAGAAGTTTTGCCATTCATCTAATGCCAATCTGGTAGGTTGTGAGGTTTGAGGAAAACCTAAATTATTGAAAATATAAGGCTGTTTCAAGGCATTTCCACTGGGATATAAAATACCATTTTCGGGGTCGATCAACGCCATCAAAGGCACTTGTTGGTTTTCGTATCGCTGGTTAAACTCTTCCCGAAACTGGGTAAGCGATGGATTGAACCGAGCAGGAATGACCTGATGAAGGGTTTGAACGACTTGGGTGATTTTAGTAACCTGAGCCTTATTCAAGCTATTATGGGCCACATTTCTTTCTGCATCTACGTGCAAAAAGTGCCGGATGTAATTGTCTGTATCAGGTATTTGGGGAGAGCTTATGCTGGTAATGGTTTTTTCAATGGTTTGATAATCAGTTACCTGTATAGCTTGCTCGACATTGTTCAATAAAACCTTACTACTTGAAGTGTCTGAAAGTATTCTTTGCTGCAGTTCTTTTCCTACTGGGGATATTTGAAAACTCTCCTGGAGCAGTCCAGCCTCTATCAAATCTTGTACAAACTCGGTAGCGCTTTCAGGATCTATGTCTTCGCCAATCAATTGTTGTACGTAGGCCTCCAGAGAACGAGCAGAAGTATCTTGACATAAAAGAGCTAGATATTCATTGGCCTCGACTGATGAATATTGAAATTGATAACTGTAACCTCGCTTAAGGTGATGTTGAACCTCTCGATAAAAATAACGTTGGGTGTGGGCGTCGTACTGATACAGCGTAGGGTTGGGGTGATAAAGCCTGCCTTGAGAAGGCGATAGTGTCTCACGTAATAAATACAAAACCTCTGCATCTATTTTGTTATGACGACTCATTTCTCCAAGTACTATTTGGGTATGATCAGTAATATGGCCCAAAGCCAATCCTGCCATGAGCCCAAAAGGAGTACACCGATACGATGACCGTAAAAAATAAGAAAACAACGACTGTGTCACCCGTTTTTTCTCCTTATCGGAAAGTTGATCTTGGAGTAATTTTTTAAGAGAGCTATATAAACTTCGGGAAGAGAGATAAATGGCTTGCTGAAACAAGTCGGTTTTCAATATTTTGAAAAAATGAGCTTGATTTACCACAGTAGCAGGGTATAAGGGTGTGCGGAGTACTTGCCAGCCAAAATCTTCTAGTGCAATATTATATGAATCGTTCATAGTGTAGCATATAATTCATTGTAGGAGGCAGGAGAATCTAAGAGGAGTTCTACCAGCCATAAAAACGCTAGATAACCATTTTTGCACTTACTTAAGCTTGTATTCCAAAATAGCATAAGTGTATTCCAAATTAGTATAAGCAAATAAGAAGTGTCGGGTAGATAAAGTCCAATTTTGGAAGGGTATGACAGGTATTTAAGCCTGGTAATTTCTCAACAAACTTATGAATATTAATATTTTCAAGGTTCAGTGCAGGTTACGATTTGGCAAGCAAGTCATCAGGGCCTGTGTCGTCTTTTTGATAAACTTTATCTTTGCTGGCCCACGTCATCCTCTCGTGTGCTGTCTGAACATAAAAAACACTGAAGAAAATATTCCCCAGTGTTTCAGTATTTGAATTTAGATTTGGTACTTGATCAGAAAAATTATAGAATATAATCTGTACGCAAAAAGCTGGAATCGCCATCACGTACAATGCTACGAATAATTTCTTTGTTACTTTCTTTGTCTTTGGTAGCCACAATGGTACGAATAGAAAACACGCGCAAAGCATCCGATACTGAAAGCGTACCTTCCGCCGAGTCTTTACGTCCATTGAATGGGAACACATCTGGTCCACGCTGACATTGGGCGTTGATGTTGATTCTACTCACTTGGTGATACAATTCGTCTACCAAAGCCGCAATCTTTTTAGAGTCGCGGCCAAAAATACTGGCTTGCTGTCCAAAGTTAGAGCTTACCACATAGTCTACCACTTCTTCCACGTCATCGTAAGCTACCACGGGTACAACCGGGCCAAACTGCTCCTCACGATACACTTTCATTTCGGCAGTTACTGGGTAAAGCACTGCAGGGTGGAAGTAAGTCTCGTGGATTTCGCCTCCGCCATTTTCAGCATTTACCACCTTGGCTCCGTATGCTTCTGCATCTTTTACAAGATCAGTCAAGTAATCCGTTTTTCCAGGCTCAGGCAAAGGAGTCAACTTTACGCCCTCTTCCCAAGGCATCCCTGCCTTTAGTTGGTCAATCGCTTCCGTGAATTTTTCTAAGAACTCGTCTACAATCGATCGGTGCACAAACAAAATCTTAAGCGCCGTACAACGTTGCCCATTATATGAAAGACTTCCAGTTACACATTCTGCCACTGCATTTTCCATATTGGCATCAGGCAATACAATACCTGGATTTTTAGCATCCAATCCCAATACTGAGCGTAACTTGTGAGGCTTCGGGTGCATTTTTTTTAGGTCATTGGCTCCTTTGTTGGTTCCAATAAAAGCAAAGGCGTCTAACTTACCGGTTTCCATCAAGGCACCTACAGTAGCACGACCTCGACCATAAATAATATTGATTACCCCTTTGGGGAAACTGTTTTTAAAAGCTTCTAATAAAGGTCTAATCAACAATACCCCGTATTTGGCGGGTTTAAACACTACCGTATTTCCCATAATCAACGCAGGAATTAAGGTAGTAAAGGTTTCGTTCAGGGGATAGTTGTAAGGTCCCATACAAAGAGTGACTCCCAAAGGTACCCGGCGGATTTGGGCAATAACTCCGCTCTCTATCTCAAATTTAGAAGAACGACGATCTAGCTCTTTCAAAGCATGGATGGTGTCTTTGATGTAGGTAACAGTACGGTCAAACTCTTTAGCAGAATCTGCCAGGGTTTTGCCAATTTCCCACATCAACAACTTGATTACCTCATCTCTTTGCTTGAGCATTTCGTCTACAAAAATCTCCATGTATTGGATGCGCTCCTTTACTTTGAGTGTAGGCCAAAATCCTTGTCCATTGTTATAAGCTTCTTTGGCAGCCTCTAAAGCTTCCAGCGATTCCTTAGAGGTAAGCAGTGGACTGCTACCAATTACTTTTTGTTGAAAACCCTCATTAGTTTTTATGCAAACTGGAGAAAGCACTTGGTTCATAGGGCCTTCCCATTGGCGAAGTTCCCCATTAACTAGGTACTCACGTTGCTCAATAAACTCGTGGATTTGATATTTGGTAGGAATGTCTTGCTCTGCTGGAAAAATCTCGGGCGCAGGAATTGTATTAGGTGTTTTCATACGAGTGACTGTGTATTGAGTGTTGTTGACTGAGAGCACATTTGTCTGTACTCTTAAAATTTCACAATCAAAGAGTTGTTTTTTGCAATAAAATCAAAACATTGGATTGTTCTTTATTGAATATTTTTAATTAAAATCGTAATTATTGTACAATATAAAGGATGTTTTTGTTTTTTCTCTGCTGTAGCGAAATTCTGCAAATAAGAATAATCCTAAAATAAAAAATGGTATGACTTAGCAAATGTCCAACAAAATATGGGTTTGATATCTATATGAACCTGTTTTGTTGAGCAAAATAAAAAAGCGCAGCCCTTTGGAGAGCTACGCTTTACTTGATAAAGTGAAAATATTGGATAAATGCAAAGGACTATCCTTATCTATTGATCCATCTTACTGGACATTTTAGCTAAAGTTGGCTGTGAGGACACAACCAACGGCGCATAAATACAAAGGGTTATCCTTATCTATTAATCTTATTTTTTCTTTAGACCAGGTACATTTTGAGGTACTTGCTTGACAAAACCTACACTACGCGCTTTACGCTTGTTTGGAAATACTTCATCCAAAGTATTGCCATCGTATAGTCTACCATTTTTCATCACCATTTTTATGGTGTTGGTATTACGGATATTGCTCAAAGGGTTTTTGTCCATAATCACTAGATCGGCCAATTTACCTTTCTCAATTGATCCCAAGTCTTTGTCTAAGCCAATAGCTGTAGCGCCTAATATGGTAGCTACTCTCAAAGCATCGTGGTTGTTCATACCACCTGCTTGCATTGCCCAAAGCTCCCAGTGGTAACCCAAACCTTGCAACTGGCCGTGGCTTCCAACCCCTGACAAACCACCTTCTTTTACCAAATCTTTGATGAACTCGGCATGTTTTGGGAATACGTGCTCTTCTTCCATAGACCAAAATCTACGACGACGAGACTTACCTGCCAATTCATCATAAGGGGTAAAAGTTTGCAGTTTTTTATCCTTATAGGGTTTTTCGGTAGCATAGAAATAGTTTTCTGCCCAAGGGCCACCATAAGCCACCAAAAGGGTAGGAGTTACCGCCATTTTAGATTCAGCAATGGCCTTGGTTACATCCTTATAAATAGGATAAATTGGCAACGAGTGCTCATGACCTGGATAGCCATCAATCAACTGGGTCATATTTAGTTTAAAATCAAGACCACCCTCAGTAGTAGGCATCAACTTTTGCTCTTTGGCTGCCATAATAATCCACTGGCGTTGCTGACGATTTCCAGTCAAATACATTTTAATGGTTTTGGTGTTGTAGTATTTGCTGTACTGCTTCAATACCTTTTTGGCGTGCGCCAAACTTTTGATATTATAAGCCCAAAAACCAACTCCTGGTCCCGTAGAATAAACACGTGGCCCCATCATTTCGCCTGCTTCTACCATATCGGCATACGTCAATACATCGGTGGTAGCAGTCTGAGGGTCACGAGTAGCGGTTACGCCATAAGCCAAGTTTGCAGTGTATACCCAAGCCTGATCTTTGTGCAA
>DMXI01000623.1 GCA_003483885.1 Microscillaceae bacterium | reverse complement strand
GGTGTTTTGAAGGAAATCAGAAGAAGAAGCTACTTTGAAAAGGGTTCAGTAGGCCGTCGTAACGAAGTTTTACGTGCTCGTTACCGTCAAAAAATGGCAGACCAAGAGAATAATGCATAGAACTTCTTCTCGGCTTTTTGATTACTTGATTGGTTATTTTTAGCAATTCACAAGTAACGAGCATTTGGGTTTTGATACAAATATCGATGACTCCCTTTTACTGCTCAAAAGTCGAGATGAATTCTTACTTCTTTCCTTGCTAGTCTAAAATTTTATTGTTATGTTTATGTTAAGTCACCTACATTGTTTGTGAACCATTTTTTGTCCGAATAATGTAGGTTTTTTTTCTTTAAAACCTGTGGTTGTTTCATCTAAAAAGAAACAGGGTCACGACTTTGCAAGCACAACGATGAGATTGTATGATAGCATCCTTTTTACAATATATTAAGGCCAAAAAGTATAGCCAAAATACCATTACTTCCTACAATCATGACCTTCAGCAATTTTCTAACTTTCTGAAAGAAAACCACAAGTTAGAACAGATTGAGCATGCCGATCATAATATGGTACGCTCCTGGATTTTGAAGCTCACCGAAGAGAAAGCCAATGCCACCTCGGTCAACCGCAAAATGGCTACGCTCAAATCGTTTTATAAATACTTACAGCAGCAACAAATAGTTGATAAAAACCCGGCTCAACGCCTTAAACCTCTAAAGGTCCCTAAGAAAAAGCCTGTTTTTATTGATGAAGCAAAGCTAATCAGCTTGCTCAATACCGTAGAATACCCCACTGGTTTTGAAGGTAAACGTGACCAATTGGTCTTGGAGATACTCTATGGAACGGGTATGCGCTTATCTGAACTGATTGATTTGCAATACTCCCACATAGATGCTGAGAACAATCACATTAAAATTTTAGGAACCAACGTAAAAGATCGAAACTTATTGGTTCCAACCTCGTTAATAGAACTCTTGACACAATACAGAAAAGCAGCCGAAGATAAATTTGGTACGCTCGAGCACTCACAGGTAATTTTAACCGAGCAAGGAAAACCTGCCTATCCGATGTTGATTTATCGTATTGTGAAGAAGTACCTCGAACTGATCACCGATCAGGAAAAGAAGAGCCCGCATGTGCTTAGGCATTCCTTTGCGACTCATTTGCTCAATAAGGGAGCCGATTTACATGCCATTAAGGATTTACTGGGCCACACGACCTTGAGTGCTACCCAGGCATATTCCTTTAGTTCGCTTGATCAAATCAAGGAAATCTTTAATCAAGCACATCCAAAAGCATAAGTTTAACCTTAAACAAATCGCTTATGAAACTACAATTTCAGTCCGTACATTTTACTGCGGACCAAAAGCTCAAAGACTTCATCGAGCAAAAAGCCAACAAACTAGAAACCTTTTATGACCGCATCGTTGATGGCGAAGTATTTTTGCGTTTAGAAAAAAACGAACATCGCTACGATAATAAATTAATTGAAATTAAACTGAATATTCCCGGCACTACGTTGTTTGCAAAAGAATTTGCTACCTCATTCGAGGCTGCTACCGACCAAGCCGTGGAAAGCCTACGACGACAACTCAAGAAATACAAGGAGAAAAACTATAGTCATTAACCTTGTATAATATATCATATATAAAACCTGCTCACAACTGGGCAGGTTTTCTCGTATTTCACGGTCACTATTTTACCCTTTCGGATACACTTCATTATACTGCTTTTCCCAACTTCTTTTCAATAACCGAATCAGCTTTTTATAAGCACCTTTTGATTTAGGTCTTCGGTTCATCCAAGAAACTGCTTGCTCAATGACATTACTCCCCTGCTTTGCTGTTTCAAATTAGCCCCATATTTCAGTAACCCATAACAGTACACTATAGTATTCATTGCGGTCTGCTACCTTACGAGGCGTAAGAATTTCGGCAAGCAATACCATAGGTAGCAGTATTGCTTTGCCCGTGATTTCAACAATACCTGCCCCGCCTTTACTCTTCACTTTCATGTAGTCTTTTAGATAAGATTCTCTCGTATGTCCTTTGATAAATATTTTTTGGGTAGAATTGGGATTGGCCCCTCGCAAAATAAGCTGTTTGGCTCGAGCATATTGGCCAGCATGTACCGCCGCGATCAATTGTTGGTTTAGGGTTTGGGCCTGAGTGGCAAAGGATAGCCACAGCAAACCCATAAAAAGTAGTTTTCTTGGTATCATTTGATTGTTTGGTAATTGATTAGGTTGAGGTTAAATTGCTTAAACCCATACGTAGTTTTAGAATAAAATGTGCGGGTTTTAGAACGCTGGGGCGTATTTAGGCCCTAGAAGAATTAGGTGTGATGTAATAGCACAAAAAAAGCCCAACACTAAGTCGAGCTTGTTTCATATATTTTCTGAATATTTTTAATCTCTGTTACAACCCTAATAACTTGATGATGTAGTCTTTCACGGCGTTTTCGGTAATGGCCAAAGCAAGTACTAAACTCACTGCCAAGCCTAAGAAAATCTTGGCCAAGTCTTTTAGCACTACTCCAATCACCGAACGGAAGCTACCTGCTTCGTTGCGTCGCAATTGGTAAGTAATGGCCAGTTCACGTCCTGCCAATAGCCCCACAAATACCCAGGTAGTACTCATTGGAATCTTACTGTATTCTTTAAAGATAAATAGGATAACACCGTAGGTAGCATCAATAATGGTAGCCGAGCGAATGTCAAACGTGTTGGTTTTGGTCGTTACAATTTTCTGGATACCTCCTCCTTTTTGGTATAAGATGTACCCCAATAGCGCAATCAACAATATAATTGCTAACCAGTAACCACCCGCTTGTAGATGACCATGACGTGGCAAATACACAAAGATATTCGCCATATCTTGTACAATCCACTGAGTCCACAAGAAGCCAGTAGAAATCCACTGCCCAACCATCCAACTATTAGAGATGTATTCGTCACGTTGATTTTGGTAAGTAGCCAATGATTGTTTATGCAAAAGAATAAACACGGGCACTACTACGGCAGCAGCTAACAAGTTTTTGAGTACAAATAAACGATAGGTTTTATAGGCTTCTACCCCAAATATGCTTTCTACCACCTGATAATTACTCACCAGTTGGAAAGTAACAATCCCCAAGCCAACAGCCACTAAAAAGTTGAAAATGGCTCTTACCAATGTTTGATTTCCCGAAGTTTCGGTAAACATTTGGTACTTGTCGCTGGTACTGATAAAATATTTTTCGAGGCGTTTAGAAATCACTAAATATAAAATAATAGCAGCCACAAATGCGGTCAAATATCCAAGCAACGATTTGGTTACCATGCTCTCAATATTTTTCGCACTAAACACACTCAGAATCAAGAACGTGGTACTTACTGGAATGCCAAAACGGGTAATAATTACTAAAATTGCGGGAGGAAGTGCCAGCCACCAGGCATATTCTTTAGGGAAAGGAATCTTGTCGAGGCGACCGTAGGCAATGTCACCTTCGAGTTGGAACCAGGCGTATGCCGCTACTATAAAAAACAAACCACCTATGTAAGCCCATAATACATACCATTTACGTTTGCTATTAGAGCTAATAAATGTTCCTAATGTTTGAATTACGTCATTACCAACTACTGAGTATGATGCCAGGGAAAATCCCAAAATCATAATTATCTGTGACGTTATATCCATTGTATGCTACTAACTAAACCCATTACGAAAATATCCTGCATTTGTATTGCATTTCAGTGGGCAAAACAAACAAAAAAAAATCATATAATGAACTCCCTGATACTTAAATATTTAGTATACTAACTTAACTAATAGCATACTTCTGATAACGAATCAGTTACATTTTATTTTACCCAAAAATATCTTAAAAGAAATTGAGTAAATCTTGTAGGCTTTGTACTTCCTTTTGTACCTCTTTTTGATGCACCTTTTGGGTGGGATTATAAAAGATGTGGTCCAAGGCCAGGTTTTGCGCGCCAACTATGTCGGCTTCCAAACTATCGCCTATCATAATACTCTCTGAAACCTGCGCCTTGGCTTGATTCAGGGCGTATTCAAAAATTTGAGGGGAAGGTTTCTTGTAACCTGTGCTATCCGAGGTAACTACCACATCAAAATAACCATTCAACTGGGCATTGCTCATTTTCACCGATTGTATATCAGGAAAGCCATTGGTAATGATGTGCAACTGATACTTGTCTTGTAAATAGTCTAATAATTCTTTAGCAAAAGGACATAAATGAGGCTTGGTGGGAGCAATGCCTAAATAATCTTTGGAGAATTTTTTTGCCAAGTCGCGAGCCTCAGGAATGGCTAATTGGTTAAACAAAATCTCAAAACGAGTGGTGCGCAACGTTTGGTGGTCTATAGTATCTTCCCGGTATTGTTTCCACATTTCTTGGTTGATAGGGTAATAGGCGCCCAAAAAAGCCTCCTGATCAATGCTTTGCTCTCCGGCAGTAGCGAGTTCATAGCTTTCAAACAACTCTAACAAAGCTTCCTGTGAATTGCGGGCAAAGTCCCATAAGGTATCGTCCAAGTCAAAAAATATATGTTTGTATTTCATAATTGATGATGTTCTTTTGTAATTGTAGTCGTTTCTCGTGAGATTTAAATAAGGAAGTTATTTCAACTTCTAATGGTTAAAAACAAGTCAATTGTACATTCGCACAAAACAAAACGATCTACTGACGATTCCCTAACAATTGATACAAAAAAAATGGACATGCCTGATCATACTACTCATACTACGCAAAACGAAATTTATACCTTACTAAAAAGCCCTGCATCTGGTGATGTGATTAGGGGGCTTAAGGAATTGCGTAAAGAGACCTTCAACACCGATATGGCTTCTTTCCTATTGGGTATGAGTTGGTTTCATCCAAATGCGATGATTCGTCGTCGGGTAAAATATGTGTTGTTCAATGGAGTCTCCGAGGATTTTGCTCAGTTTTTGAAAGGCAAATGGCGTTATTTACCCAATCCTCCTATTACCAAAGTTTGGGAGTTGATGGAGTATCTCATAACCCATCCTCTCATCAATACGACCTTATTACGAAGCTGGGCTTATCGTCCTTATTTGCAGCACAAGCAATTAAATCTGGAGAAACAAAAGCTACATTATCTCTCTTCAGAGTTGGCAGCTTTTAAACACCTCAAAACACTCAACCTTAACCATAATCATTTGCTTACCCTACCTCCCGAACTGGGCAAGCTAAAAAAATTGGAAAACTTGTCGTTGGCCTATAACCAAATCGCGATTTTACCAGATCAGGTCAAAAAATTGAAAAAATTGCGTCAGTTGGATCTGACCGCGAATCAAGGGCTGAATAACTTACCAAGAGAGATTGCCCAACTACAAAACCTGACCACTTTAAACCTTAGTCAAAATAATTTTCAGGAGTTGCCTTTGAGCGTATGTAATATAGAAAGCCTGGAAGAGTTGAACCTGGCCCATAACCAACTCACTGGATTGCCTGAAGAATTCACACAATTGCCTAAACTCAAAAAACTCAATTTGAGCAACAACCAATTGACCAAGTTACCAGTGAAAGTGCTTTGCCAACTAGAGAACTTATCTACGCTTATAATTGCAGGAAATGCCTTATCAGAATTACCCTTGAAGTTGATAAAAGCTCCCCGTCTGAAGAAAATTCACCTGCAAGATATACCGACACTCACCGCCCAAAAGCAAGAATTACAAGAAAACTTTGCCCCTATCAAACTTATTTTCTGAGCACAGAAACGAATCATTCAAGGCTTTTTTTATATTTACTCAGCCAATGAACTCATCTTATGGATGGTTTCAATGAAGGTAGATTAAGATAAATTTGCATTATGATAAGTAAAGAACAATTATACGATGCTTTCGGTGAGCTTATTTATGCAGTAGCCAAAGCAGACGGCCTTATTCAAATCGAGGAGCGACTCACGCTAGAAAAAATACTAGCAGACCATCCCTGGGCCAGCCAAATTCATTGGTCGTTTAATTATGAAAGCACCAAAGAAATGGATCCGGAAGAGAGCTATCTAAAAGCCCTCGATATTTTCAAAGAGCATGGCCCCGATCCAGATTATATCTATTTGTTAGATGTACTAAAGCAAGTAGCTGCTGCCAGTGATGGCATAGATGCTGATGAACAAAAGGTAATTGATAGCTTTCAATCTGATTTGTACAAGCGCTTTTTGAAAGATGCGGAAGAAAATAATTGGACCAGTCAATAAATTATAAAGGTTTAATTATCAACTATTTTAACTTGTAGCCATATCATTTATTGATGATTAGTTACCTTCTATTTGTTTGTCAAAACTTATAATGAAAGTCATAAAACCACCACAAAGCATTGAAATAGAGCCTCAAACCACTACGGTATTCCTGGCTGGTAGCATAGATATGGGACAGGCCATCGATTGGCAAACTGCAGTTACCGAGGCTTTACAAGGTCAACCTTTTACCGTGTTGAACCCTCGACGGGATGACTGGGATGCATCTTGGGAGCAGAAAATAACCAATCCTGCATTTAATGCTCAGGTAAACTGGGAACTGGATGGACTGGAAAAAGCGGATGTCATTGCTATGTATTTTGCTCCTACTTCCAAAGCGCCTATTACTTTGCTTGAACTGGGCTTATTTGCCCAAAGTAAAAAACTAGTCGTGTGTTGTCCAGAGGGTTTTTGGCGCAAAGGCAATGTAGATGTGGTATCGCAACGATATGGTATCCCACAAGTAGATACTTTAGAACAATTGATTGACTTTATTAAGACACACAAGGTTTGAAACAAACACGTAGATGGATTCAACGGTTGTTTTTGGGGGTTGGGTGGTTCTTTTTTGGACTTTTTATTACACAATGTTCCTCCCATCAAGTTACTCCAGCGTTTTATTATTGGAAGACTACCTTTACGCTCTCAGACAAGGAGCGAAACTATCTGGAGCAGCTTAAGGTAAAAAAATTGTACATCCGTTACTTTGATGTAGACTGGAATCCCCATCAAAAAGAAGCTGTTCCGATAAAAGAGATTCGCTGGAAAACCAAAGCATTACCGACACTACAAGTGATTCCTACGGTTTTCATTACCAATCGCACACTTTTCAATATTTCTTACAATCAGCTAAAAAAATTAGGCAACAATATTGCTATCAAAATACACGAGAAGTCAAAAGGGCTTCAAAATGTTCAGATCAACGAAGTACAAGTAGATTGTGATTGGTCGGGTAAAACCCGGGAACGTTTTTTCAAACTAATTGAAATTCTAAAGGTTAAGCTAAGAAGCAAAGGCATTGCGCACGTTTCGGCAACGATTCGCCTACACCAAATCAAGTACTTCAAAAAAACCGGTGTGCCTCCAGTAGATAAGGGAATGCTGATGTTTTATAATATGGGTAATCTAGACGGCTCGAATACTGAAAACTCTATTTTGGATTTGGAAATAGCACGTCGCTACTTGGTAAAACCTGGCAAATATCCCCTCCAGTTGGATGTGGCTTTGCCCATTTACCGCTGGGGAGTAGTTGTAAGAAGGGGGCGCGTAGTAGAGTTGCTGAATAGTTTAAAAAACGATACATTTGCTAACCGCAGTTTTTTTCGTCCCAAGGGACAAAACGTAGTAGAAGTAATCAAAAGTACTTATATTGGTTCGTTTTATGCCTATAAAGGTGATGTAATAAGACTCGAGCAAGTAACTGTCCAACAACTGAAAGAATCGGCTTGGATGTTACGTCGGTTTATCAAGAATAAGGCAATAGATGTTGCTTTTTTTCATTTAGATGAGAAAACACTGAGCAACTATCAGTTTGAGAATTTACAAGAGATTTATCAAATTTTTTAGCAAAATTAGCTAAAGCAATATATTACTACAGTTGCGCTTTTGATCGCTTCAGAAGCATCGCGTAACTTCAACTAATTATATACTACATTCACCAAAAATCT